>CAZKHY010000019.1:31247-36051 GCA_964552455.1 uncultured Nitrospira sp. | reverse complement strand
ATCGCACGGGGGCACGGCCCTCTGCCGGGGTCGGATAAAGGTGTACCCGCGTGCAGTCAGCCGTCAGCCGGTGGCTGCCAGCTGCAAGCTGGAAGCTGACCATGCCCAAGCGCACCGACATCAAGAGCATCCTGATCATCGGCGCCGGCCCGATCGTCATCGGCCAGGCCTGCGAGTTCGACTACTCGGGCACGCAGGCCTGCAAGGCCCTCAAGGAGGAAGGCTACAAGGTCATCCTGATCAACAGCAATCCGGCCACCATCATGACCGATCCGGAGCTGGCGGACCGGACCTACGTGGAGCCCATCACAGTGGACGTCGTGGAGCAGGTGATCGAGCGGGAGCGGCCCGACGCGCTGCTGCCGACGATGGGCGGACAGACGGCCTTGACCGTCGCGGTGGGGCTGGCCAAGCGCGGGACCCTCGCGAAATACGGCGTCCGGTTGATCGGTGCCTCGGCCGAGGCGATCCACAAGGCGGAGGACCGGGATTCCTTCAAGCAGGCGATGCGGAAGATCGGCCTGAAGACACCGGAGAGCGGGACCGCCAGAACGAGGGAGGAAGCCGCGAGGGTCGTGGAGCTGGTCGGGTTCCCGGCCATCGTCCGCCCCTCCTTCACGATGGGCGGAACGGGCGGCAACATCGCTTACAACCGTGAAGAGTTCGAACGGCATGTGGATTGGGGCCTGGCCATGAGCCCCGTGGGGGAAATCCTGGTCGAACGGTCCGTCATCGGCTGGAAGGAGTTCGAGCTCGAGGTCATGCGGGACCTCAAAGACAACGTGGTCATCGTCTGTCCGATCGAGAACCTGGACCCGATGGGGATCCACACGGGGGACAGCATCACGGTGGCCCCGGCCATGACGTTGACCGACAAGGAATATCAGGTCATGCGGGACGCGGCCGTGCGGATCATCCGGGAGATCGGGGTGGACACGGGCGGCTCCAACATCCAGTTCGGGATCCATCCCGAGACGGGCGAAATGGTCGTCATCGAGATGAACCCGCGGGTCTCCCGCAGCTCGGCTTTGGCCTCCAAAGCCACCGGCTTCCCGATCGCCAAGATCGCGGCGAAGCTGGCGGTCGGCTACACGCTGGACGAAATCACCAACGACATCACCCGCGTGACCAAGGCTTCTTTCGAGCCCACCATCGACTACGTGGTGGTCAAGATCCCCCGCTTCACGTTCGAGAAGTTCCCCGGCGCCGACCCGACCCTGACCACCCAGATGAAGTCGGTGGGCGAGGCCATGGCGATCGGCCGGACCTTCAAGGAGGCGCTGCAAAAGGCCGTGCGATCCCTCGAAGTCGATCGATCCGGCCTGCTCTCCTTCCAGGGACTTGACCGGGGGATGCCAGCCGGCCTGAACCGCGAGGAGAGCGTCGACAAAGTCCGCAGCCTGCTCCGCACGCCTCACCCGGACCGGCTCTGGCACCTGGCCGACGCCATGAGGCTGGGCATGCCGCTCCAGGACCTCTTTGCCCTCACGAAGATCGATCCCTGGTTCCTGGATCAGATCCACGAGGTCGTGGAATTCGAACAGCACCTGCTCGAAACCAGCCGCAAGTGGCAAGCGACAAGTAACAAGTCTTCCTCCTTGCAGCTTGCCGGCTTGTCAGCTTGTGTTGCCGACCTTTTGCGCGAGGCCAAACAACTGGGGTTTTCGGACGACCGGCTCGCGCTGTTGACCGGCCTGGACAAGAACGAGGTCCGGCGGTTGCGGACCGGCCAGGGAGCCTCCTCCCCGGCCTGGAGCGTGACCTACAAGCGGGTGGACACCTGCGCGGCCGAATTCGAGGCCCAGACTCCCTACCTCTACTCGACGTATGAACGGGACTGCGAGGCCCGCCCCACCGGCCGCAAAAAAGTCATTATTTTAGGCGGGGGGCCGAACCGGATCGGGCAGGGGATCGAGTTCGATTATTGTTGCGTGCATGCGGCCTTCGCCCTCCGGGAGGAGGGGATCGAGACCATCATGGTCAACTGCAATCCGGAGACCGTCAGTACGGACTACGACACCTCCGATCGTCTGTATTTCGAGCCGTTGACCGAAGAAGACGTGCTCAACATCGTGGAACTCGAACGGCCGATGGGGGTGGTGGTCCAGTTCGGAGGCCAGACCCCGCTCAAGCTGGCGCTGCCGCTGGAGCGGGCCGGGGTGAAGATCCTCGGCACCAGTCCCGACGCCATCGACCTGGCGGAAGACCGCGAACGGTTCCGGGAGCTGCTGGAGCGGTTGACGCTGCGGCAGCCGGCCAGCGGCTCGGCCCGGTCCGTCGAAGAGGCGGCCCGCATCGCCGCCTCGATCAGCTATCCGGTGATGGTCCGGCCCTCCTACGTGCTGGGCGGGCGCGCCATGCAGATCGTCTATGATGAGACCGGGCTCAGAGCCTACATGGGGTCGGCGGTCAGGGCCTCCTCCAACCATCCCGTCTTGATCGACAAGTATCTGGAAGACGCCATCGAGGTCGACGTGGACGCGATCGCGGACGGTCGGCAGGTCGTCGTCGCGGGAATCATGGAACACATCGAAGAGGCCGGGGTCCATTCGGGAGACTCGGCCTGCTCGCTGCCGCCTTATACCCTGGACGCAACCATGATCCAGGAGATCTCCCGGCAGACCACCGCCTTGGCCAGGGAACTGGGCGTGGTGGGGCTCATGAACGCCCAGTTCGCGGTAAAAGACGGCAAGCTTTACATCCTGGAAGTGAACCCGCGCGGGTCGCGCACGGTCCCCTTCGTGAGCAAGGCCATCGGGGTGCCCCTGGCGAAGCTGGCCATGAAAGTCATGGTCGGCAGGAGCCTCAAAGACCTGGGATTCACGGAAGCCCTGCGGCCGCGGCACGTGGCGGTCAAAGAGGCAGTCTTTCCCTTCACCAAGTTTGCCGGTGTGGACGTCCTGCTGGGTCCGGAGATGAAATCCACCGGGGAAGTCATGGGGATCGACGAAGATTTCGGCTGGGCCTTCGCCAAATCCCAGGCGGCGGCCGGCGTCTCGCTCCCGCGCGGCGGGAAAGTCTTCATCAGCGTCAAGGACCAGGACAAACCGGCGGCCCTGGAAGTCGCACGGCGCCTCCAAGGCCTCGGGTTCCTGATCGAAGCCACGCACGGAACCGCCGCCTATCTGCAGGAGCGGGGGCTCCGGGTCGAGCCGGTCAACAAGGTCAAGGAAGGACGGCCTCACATCGTCGACCACATCAAGAACGGCGACATCAGCCTCGTCGTCAACACGGTCGGGAGCGGCTCCTCCCAAGCCGACTCGGCTTCCATCAGGCGCGAGGCGCTCCAGAAAGGACTGCCGTATTTCACGACCATGCCCGGCGCCAAGGCGGCTTCGCTGGGGATCGAGGCGGCGTTGAAAAAGGGGCTCTCGATCAGATCCTTGCAGGAGTATCATAAGTAGCTGCAGCCTTCAGCTTCAACTGACGGCTGAGAGCTGATGGCTATTTTCTGGAGGACCAATGCCGACACCGATCACCAAGAAAGGCTACGAAGCGCTCAAGGCCGAGCTGGATCGGCTCCGCAAGGTCGAGCGGCCGAAGGTCATCGAAGCCATCGCCGAGGCCAGATCCCACGGCGATTTGAGCGAGAACGCCGAATACGACGCCGCCAAGGAACGGCAGGGGTTCATCGAGGCGCGGATCAACGAGATCGAGCGGAAACTGGCCGACGCCCGGATCATCGACACGACCAACCTGTCCAGCGAGACGGTCGTCTTCGGGGCCACGGTGCTCCTGCTCGAACTCCAGTCCCAACAACAGAAGCAGTACACGCTCGTGGGGCAGGACGAAGCGGACCTGAAGAACGGCAAGATCTCGGTCCAGTCCCCCGTGGGCAAGGCCCTGATCGGGCGGCGGGTCGGGGATCAGGTGGAGGTCACCACGCCGGCCCGTGTCGTGGAATACGAAATCTGCGAGATCCGCTTTGAGGAACTGTGATGAAGACGTTCAACATGACGCGTGAACCGTGAAGATCGTCTCGCGTTCAACGATTCGCGAATAACGTCCAACGACTATGCCCAGCCCCATTTCCCTCATCACCCTCCTGACCGATTTCGGCGACCGGGACTATTTCGTCGCCAGCATGAAGGGGGTCATCCTGAACATCAATTCCCAGGCCAGGATCGTCGACCTCTGCCATCAGGTGCCGCCTCAACAAGTGGAGGAGGCCGCCTACCTGCTGAAGTCATCCTACCGGTATTTCCCGGACGGAACCGTGCACGTTGCGGTCGTGGACCCGGGGGTCGGTAGCGCCAGACGCGCGTTGCTCGTCAGCACGTCGCGCTTCTACTTCCTGGCGCCGGACAACGGGCTGCTCAGCTACATCTTCGACGAGGAGCTCTCCGTGGAGGTGCGCGCGATCGAGAACAAGCAGTACCGGTTGGACTCGGAAGGGGCCACGTTCGACGGCCGGGACTTGTTCGCGCCGGCCGCGGCCTGGCTGACCAGGGGACAATCGCCGGGCTCCTTCGGACGGCTGGTCCGGGACTACGTGACGCTGCCGATCCCGGAGCCGGCGGTGAACCACAAAGTCCTGACCGGCCGGATCGTCCACGTGGACCATTTCGGCAACCTGATCTCGAACCTCACCCCGCTGCACCTGAAGGAGCTGCAGGGCGTAGCCAGAAAGTCCGCTTCGGAGATCATCCTCCGCATCGGCGGCACGGAAATCCAGGGTCTGGTCAAGGCCTACGCCGACGGCAGCCCGGAGAAACCTCACGCCCTCATCAACAGCAACGGTCAGGTGGAAGTCTTCCTCAAGGAAGGCAACGCGGCTGAATCCCTGAAATGCGGCCGCGGGGAG
>CAZKHY010000019.1:20521-31147 GCA_964552455.1 uncultured Nitrospira sp. | reverse complement strand
CTAGCGCCAGAGGGCGATGCCGCCCAGGAGCCCCGCCTCGTTGGGGACGATCTTGACGTGGGAGGGGAGAGGAATCGCGATGTGTTTGGTGTTGCCGCCGCCGATGTAGAGACGATCGTAGTTGAAGAGTTGATCGAGGGTCTGCAGGGCCTTGGCCAGCCGGCCGTTCCACTTCTCCTTGCCCGCTTTTTTGAGCGCCCGGTTGCCGAGCTGGTCCTCATAGGTCAGGCCTTTCCGGAACTGATGATGGGCCAGCTCCAGATTGGGCACCAGCTTCCCGTCCACGAACAGGGCTGATCCGACGCCCGTTCCCAGCGTGATCACCAGCTCCACTCCCTTTCCGGCGATCGCTCCGAATCCCTGCACATCGGCGTCATTGCACACCCGCACCGGTTTCCGGAGGAGCTTGGTCAGGGCACCGGCTAATGAATACCCTTTCCAGGTCTGATCCAGATTGGGTGCCGTGACGGCAATCCCCTGTTTCACCACACCGGGAAACCCGACCGAGACCCGTTCGAACTGACCCTTGGCTTTGGCCAGCCCTGCGATCACCTCCAGCACGGCGTTCGGCGTGGCCGGCTTCGGCGTCTTGACTCGGCTGCGCGTCGTCAGCGAAACCCCGGCTTCGTCCAGGATGATGGCCTTGATTCCGCTCCCGCCGACGTCCACGGCCAGGGTACGTAACGGGCCCGCCTTGTCCTGGTTCGGTTTGACCTTGGCCATCCCGCGTCCTTCGCGGCCTTATTTCGGCAAGGCCCGCCACTTGGCCAGATATTCCTGCACCGCCGTCACGAAGGTCGCGTGGCTCCAGGTGAGGGGAGAGACCGAGAGCGGGGCGTGGGTGTAGGGATGCACTTGCTCCGCCAGCACGCCGGAAGGCAAGCCGTGCTTGACGCACCATTCCAACAGTTCCACCGCCGGCTTGAGGTCTCCCTTCGTCGTCGCCGTGGCGATCGCCCACTGCGCCAGCCACAGCGTGCAGATGAACCAGGGATTGCCCGGCACGTTGGCCTTGTCCTGGCTTTGCTGATGGTAATAATCGTCGTCGTAGCGGGCGATCCCGCCGACGCCGGTCTTGATCCAGAGGCGGTCCCGGACCGCCTTCATGGTGGTGACGACGCGCAGATCGTCGACCGGGAACATGCCGAAATACCAGAGCCCGAAGAGGGAGGAGTCGAGCGTCTCGTCGAACTCCCAGCTCCCGTCCGGCTTCTTGTTGGCCATCCGCACGAAACGATCGAGTGCCGGCCGATAGAGGACCGCTTCGGTGCCGGCCTTGATCTCGGCGGCGGCGGTCCGGTACTGCTCCGCCAACGCCGTCTCCCCGAAGGCCTGGGCGAATTTGGACGCGGCGGTCAGCCCGGCCCAGACCGCCGCCGTGGTGAAGGCCAGCACCCCGCGCCGTTCCTCCCACAGGTCATAGGACGGCATGGGCACCTTGGTTTTCGGATCACGGTAGGTCGCCAGGAAGTCGGCGGCCCGGACGATGAGCGAGCGGTACAGGGGTTTGATGTATTCGATGTCCCGCCACTTCTCGAAGTGGTTCCACAAGGCCCAGAGGACCAAGGCCGTCTCGTCTTCCTGGATCGGCAGGTCCTTGTGGCCCTCCCGCACCCAGGGATGCCAACTGGAGGCCAAGGTCTTGTCCGGGTTGTATTTGTGCAGCAGGTACCCTTCCTTGCTGATCACGTCCCGGCAGAAGCGGTAGAAAAGACGGGTGATGTCCAGATAACCGGCCAGGTCCAGCGCGTTGGCCACCAGGGCGCCGTCTCGCGGCCACATGTAGGAATAGGTGTCGCGGACCGCCGAGGCGATGTCGGAATCGTTCGCCGCGAGGATCGCGCCCCCGTTGTCGATCTGCGTCCGCAGGATCAGCAGGCTCAGCAGGTACAGCCGGCGGACCTCCGGCGGCAGATCGGCGAAATCCGGCTCGTGCGTATCCAGCCAGAGGTGCCAGTAGGAGGCGGTCCGGTTGATGAAGTGCCAGGGGCCGCGGTGCCGGACCGAGCGGTTGATCCGCGTGACCTCTTCGAAGTCCGAGCCGACCGCCAGCCAGTAGTAGGCGGTCTGGGTGGTCTGCGGGGGAAGCGTCAGGTGCAGGGCGACGGTGGAATCCACGGAGCCCTGGGCGATGGGGTTGCCAGACAACTGGCCGTCTTCCGCATCCTTCCAGGTCCCCTGCAGGCTGTGCACCCCCGTATGGCCGCAGGCCCACTGCTGCAGCCCGACGTGCCAGCCGTCGACGGAGTCCGCGGCATCCTCCGGCCGCTTGCCCGGCGTGGCTCCGTTGATGAGAAACCAGCGCAGCCCTTTGTAATGATAGACCGCGCGCCGTTCCGGCTCGTAGTAAGCCGTATCGCCGACTTCATGGGAAGAGATGTTCAGGTCGTGATGGAAGAACAGCCGGACCTCGCGCGGGCGGTCGGTGGGGTTGTTCACGTCGATACGGCGCAGGTAGAGGTTCTCGTGAAAGTCCACCGCATCGTGGCAGACCAGATCGAGCTGCAGGTCCGGATGGGTCAGCTCGACCTCGGTCACCAACGTTTCATGCGCATAGCGCATCCCGCGCGACCAGCCCGGATCATCCAGCCACTTGAAGCGGCCGTCCACCCAGACCCCGAAGTGGGACACCTGGCCCTTGGTGTGGTTTTCCAGACCGACGTGAGGCCAATAGAGATCGCGCAGTTGGTAGGTGCAGTCGAAGTTGACGAGGAGTGCGCCGTTTCCGATCGGCAGATCGCGGGGCATGTCGCCAATCCCTTCGTGCTAGCAGGGTGTTGAAAAAGGCCTCTTCAGCACAATGCTGAATGATGAATGCAGAATGCTGAATGGAATAACTCCTTCATTCATCGTTCATCATTCCGCGTTCATCGTTCCTTTAACGCCAGTATACCGCACTACGGTGAGCTTCGAAAGAAAAAGACGGCCGGCGCCCGTCCCGGCCGGTCAGGCCCGTCTCCGACCGGCTCGCTTCGGCCTGTCGGCGGGCGGGGAGGGCTCCGTGATCGCCTTGATGGATTCGTGCAGCACCGTCACCATGCGGGCCAGTTCTCGGATCTTGACAGCCAAGGGAGGCATCAGCACGACCACGTTCCCCAAAGGTCTGGTGATCAGGCCGCGCCGACGGGCTTCCATCGCCACCTGATGGCCGATCCGATCCGTCAGGGGATAGGGGGCCTTCGTCGCCCGATCCCGCACGAGCTCGATGCCGACCATGTAGCCTTTCTGCCTGATGTCCCCCACGTGCGACAGCCGGGAAAGGGGCCGTAGGAGCCGGCGGAGAGCGGCGATGCCGGCGCGCACGCGCGCCAAGGTCCGCTCCTTGCGAAAGACTTCCAGGTTGGCCAGGGCCACCGCACAGCCCAGGGGATTGCCCGTATAGCTGTGTCCGTGAAAAAATGTTTTCCACTCCGCATAGTCGCCGAGAAACGCCTGGTAGATTTCGTCGGTCGCCAGCGTGGCGCCCAGCGGCAGATACCCGCCGGTCAGTCCCTTGCTGACGGCCATCAGATCCGGCGTGACGCCTTCGTGCTCGCAGGCGAACATCCGGCCGGTGCGGCCGAAGCCGGTGGCGACTTCATCGACGATCAAGAGGACTTTGTATGCGGTGCAAAGCTGCCTGATGCGCGCGAGATAGCCGGGCGGGGCCGTCACCATGCCGGCGGCCGCCTGGACGAGCGGCTCGATGACCAGGCCGGCGAGGTCCCGGTGCCGCGTCTTGAGAATGCGTTCGACGGGATCGAGACAGGCCATCGCGCAGGAGGGAAAGGTCAGCTTCAGCGGACAGCGGTAGCAATAGGGCGGATCGGCCTGGAGGGCGGGAAACAGCAGCGGGCTGAACCGGTCGCGGAACAGCTCGATCCCCCCCACGCTCATGGCTCCGGCCGTGTCGCCGTGATAGGCCAGTTGCAGCCGCAGGAACCGGCGTTTGGGCCCGGCCTGGGGACGGCGCTGCCGCCAGTACCGGAGCGCCATCTTGAGGGCCACTTCCACCGCCGTGGACCCGTTGTCCGAATAGAACACCTTGGTCAGGCCGGCCGGAGCCAGGCGGACCAATTCGCGCGCCAGCCGAATCGCCGGCGGGTTCGACAGACCCAGCAGCGTGCTGTGGGCGATGGACTTGAGCTGGTCGCGGATCGCCCGGTCGAGGGCTGGATGCCGGTGACCGTGGACATTGACCCAGAGCGAGGACACCCCGTCGAGGTAGGAACGCCCCTCGGTGTCGATCAGGTAGGCCCCTTTGCCGCGCTCGATGATCAGCGGGGGCTCCCGCTCCCACTCCTTCATCTGGGTGAAGGGGTGCCACAGGAACTTCCGGTCCCAGTCGGCAAGGCGGTCGCGGGTGGGATGAGACGTCATGATCGGGACATGCATGGAAACGAATCGGACCGCGGATTATACGGGCCGCCTTCTTCTTTGACAACCCGCCGATGAGCGCATATAATGAGCTGATTTTGTCGCATGAGCAAGGACTTGCAAAGCCGCATCAGGAATTTTTCCATTATCGCCCATATCGATCACGGGAAATCTACCCTCGCTGACCGGTTCCTTGAAACCACGGGCGCCATCACCGCCCGGGAGTCCCGCGAACAGATCCTGGATGCCATGGACCTCGAACGTGAGCGAGGCATCACGATCAAGGCTCACGCGGTGGCGATCAAGTACCGGGCCAACGACGGCCAGACTTATTCCCTGCACCTGATCGATACGCCGGGCCACGTCGACTTCACGTACGAGGTGTCCCGGAGCCTGGCCGCCTGCGAAGGGGCCTTGCTCCTGGTGGATGCGACGCAGGGCGTGGAGGCCCAGACGATCGCCAACGCCCACCTGGCCCTCGCGAACCATCTCGTGATCCTCCCGGTGATCAACAAGATCGATCTGCCCAGCGCCGACGTGGACGGCGTCAAGCACCAGATCGAGGAAGTGCTGGGTCTGGAGGTGAAGGACGCCTTGCTGGTGAGCGCCAAGGAGGGCCGCGGGGTGCGGGAAGTCCTGGAAGCGGTCATCGCGCACATTCCCCCTCCGGCCGGCGACCCGGACAAGCCGTTGAAGGCCCTGATCTTCGACTCCTGGTTCGACAACTACCAGGGCGTGATCGTCCTGACCCGCGTCGTGGACGGCCAGTTGAAGCCGGGCATGAAGATCAAGCTGATGTCGAACAACCGGACGTTCGAGGTCACCGAAGTCGGTCAGTTCACGCCCAAGCGCACCAAGGCCGACCGGCTGGGCGCCGGCGAAGTCGGCTACATGTGCGCCAACATCCGGGAGGCGGCGGACACGAAGATCGGCGACACGATCACGGAGGCGGCCCGCCCCACCGACTCGCCGTTTCCCGGCTACAAGGACGTCAAGCCGCTCGTCTTCTGCGGGCTCTACTCCACGGACACGGCCCGGTTCGAGGACCTGCGCGACGCCTTGCAGAAGCTGCGCCTGAACGATTCCTCGTTCGTCTACGAGCCGGAAACCTCGCTGGCCCTGGGGTTCGGGTTCCGGTGCGGGTTCTTGGGGCTGCTGCACATGGAGATCATCCAGGAGCGCCTCGAACGGGAGTACGGGCTCACCCTGATCACGACGGCGCCGACGGTCGTCTATCAGGTGCTCACGACGGCCGGCGAGATTCTCCAGATCGACAACCCCGCCAAGCTGCCGCCGCCCTCGGCGGTCGCGAGCTTCGAGGAGCCCTTCATCCAGGCCACCATCATCACCCCCGAGCGGTACGTCGGGCACATCCTCCAGCTCTGCCAGGAACGCCGGGGGATCCAGAAGGGGCTGCAGTACCTCGATCCCACGCGGGTCATGCTCACCTACGAGCTGCCGCTGAACGAAGTCATCCTGGACTTCTACGACCGGCTGAAGTCCAAGACCCAGGGGTACGCCTCGCTGGACTACGAGCTGATCGGATACCGCGAAGCGGACCTCGTCAAGCTGGACATGCTGCTCAACGGGGAGACCGTCGATGCGCTCTCGTTCATCACGCATCGCGAGAAGGCCCAGGTCCGGGGCCGCCAGCTGGCCGAGAAGATGAAGGAGCTGATCCCCAAGCAGATGTTCGAAGTGGCCATTCAGGCGGCCATCGGCAACAAAGTGATCGCCCGGGAGACCGTCGGGGCGATCAAGAAGAACGTCACCGCCAAATGCTACGGCGGCGACATCTCACGAAAGCGGAAACTGTGGGAGAAACAGAAAGAAGGCAAGAAACGGATGAAGCAGATCGGGCGGGTCGAGGTGCCCCAGGAAGCGTTCCTGGCCCTCCTGAAAGTGACGGGCGAGTAACCCGAGCGGCCATGGAACAGAACCCCTCGAGCCTGGAAGAAGCCCGGGACGCCTCGGCGGAGGCGGCCTCGCCGCCCGTTCAGGATCCGGCGCCGCTGGCCGGCCGGTTGGCCGAGCCCGAGCGGGCCCGGTCCGCGAAGTCGGTGCTGCGCGAATATGCGGAAGCCATCGTCGTGGCGATGCTGCTCGCGTTCGCGATTCGCGTGTTCGTGGTGCAGGCGTTCAAGATTCCGTCCGGCTCCATGATCCCGACGCTGCAGATCGGCGACCATATCCTGGTCAGCAAGCTCTCCTACGGACTGCAGTGGCCGGGGGACTGCAAGCTCAAGGTGAGCTTCCCCCCCGTGACCTGCTACGCCTCCCGCAACGCGGTCTCGTTCGGGCAGCCGGAGCGGGGGGACGTGATCGTCTTCCGGTACCCCGAAGACGAGGACAAGGATTTCATCAAGCGGATCGTGGGCCTCCCCGGCGATCAGATCGAGATCCGGAACAAGGTGGTCCACATCAACGGCGTCCCCTTGGAGGACCGATCCTATACCCAGCGGGTCGATCCCGGGGTCATCGACGGGACGATCAATCCGCGGGACAACTTCGGCCCCATCACCGTGCCCCAGGGCTCCTACTTCGTCATGGGCGACAACCGGGATCAAAGCCTGGACAGCCGGTTCTGGGGCTACGTGCGCGCCGACAAGATCAAGGGCAAAGCCTTTCGGATCTACTGGTCCTGGAGCGGTCAGGGCGACTGGAAACACTGGGTCCGGTGGGAACGGCTCGGCCGGGCCATCCGGTAGGCACGGACCGCGACGGGTCCGGACGGAACCGTGAAGGAACTCAGCACCATGAGGAAGTCGGCATGAGCAGCCGGGCGGGGGAGCACGACGCCATTCCGCGCGCGCGGCTGCGGGCGTTGCAGCGGCACATCCAGCGATTTCCGCAGGCCGGGGTGCTGGTCGTCGGCGACCTCATCCTGGACCATTACATCTGGGGCAAGGTCAGCCGCATCTCCCCGGAGGCGCCGGTGCCGGTCGTCCAGGTCCATTCCGAGTCGCTGCAACTCGGCGGGGCGGCCAACGTCTACAACAACATCCTGGCCCTCGGAGGCAGGGCCGACATCTGCGGCGTCGTCGGGGCGGACGAAGGCGGGCGCTGCCTGCTCAAGGAACTGGGGGTGCGGCGGCAGGGACGGGGCGGCGTGGTGATCGACCCGAAGCGCCCCACCACCAGAAAGACGCGCGTCATCGCCCACAACCAGCAGGTCGTCCGGTTCGACGTGGAGCGGCGGTCGGACATCCGAGAGCCGATTCAGCGGCGGATCATCCGCTACGTGGAGTCCCGGCTCAGGGAAATCTCCTGCCTGGTCGTGTCCGACTATGCCAAGGGCGTGGTGACTCTGCCGCTCATGACCGAGCTCACCCGCCTGGCCGCGCTGCGCCGCATTCCCATCATCGTGGACCCCAAGGTGGAGCATTTCTCCTACTATAAAGGCGTGACCGTGGTGACCCCCAACCACCTCGAAGCCGGGCAGGCCGCCGGCATCCACGCCGACGACGACCGTTCCATCACCGAGGCGGGCGAGATCATCCGGCAGCGGCTGGGCTGCGCCTCGGTCCTCATCACGCGCGGCGAACAGGGCATGAGCCTCTTCGAAGCCGACGGGGCCAGTTGGCACATCCCGACGATGGCCCGGCAGGTCTACGATGTGACCGGGGCCGGCGATACCGTGGTGGGCACGCTGGCGCTGGCGCTGGCCACGGGCGCCTCCATGCGCGACGGCGCGACGCTCGCCAACCAGGCCGCCGGGATCGTCGTGGGAATCGTCGGCACCGCCACGGTGACCGCGGGACAACTCTCGGAGGCGCTGGAGCGTGCCTAGCCGTGCCCCATCCGTGACGGTCGTCATCCCGGCCCGGTTCGGGTCCTCCCGGTTCCCCGGCAAACCCCTGGCCCCGCTGATGGGCAAGCCGCTCATCCAGCATGTCTATGAGCGGGTGCAGGCCACGCCGGGCGTCGAGCAGGTGCTGGTCGCGACCGACGACGAGCGTATCGACGAGGCCGTGAAGTCCTTCGGCGGGACGGTCGTGCTGTCCCGCGAACCCTTCCGCACCGGCACGGACCGGGTGGCGGGGGTGGCGCGACGCCTCACGAGCCGGGTCTTCGTCAATCTCCAGGGGGACGAGATCGCCCTGCACCCGAATCTTTTCAGCGACCTCATCACGCCGTTTCTCGCGAGCGGCGCCGCGATGGGCACGCTCAAGCGGCGCCTCACCTCGGATGACGATCTCACGAACCCCGGCGTGGTGAAGGTCGTGACGGACCGGACCGGCGACGCGCTCTACTTTTCGCGGGCGCCCGTGCCCTGCCTCCGGGACGGATCACCCGGCCGGGTCGCGGACGGCTTGCATTATGTCCACCTCGGCATTTACATTTATACCCGCGAGACCCTGCTGCGCCTGGCCGACCTGCCGACCGGCACTCTGGAAGAAGCGGAAAAATTGGAGCAGTTGCGGGCGCTGGAGAACGGCATCCGCATCCGGGTCTGGGAAACGACGCACCCGTCGCTCCGCATCGATACGCAAGCGGATCTGGAGGAGGCTTCGGCGACCCTCCAGCGGCTGGTCCTGGCCGAGCGGTAGGCGGGGCGCGGAGCAACGCCGAGAGCAAACACTGGAAGCGCCGTCGATAGAAGGGACGACAGGAGGCCTGTTCGCGCAGGCCGGCACTCCACCTAACTGATTGAGGGCGAGATGGCCACGACTACCAAGTACATCTTCGTCACCGGCGGCGTGGTGTCGTCCCTGGGCAAGGGACTGGCCTCCGCCTCGATCGGCAACCTGCTGGAAAGCCGCGGGCTGAAGATCACCTTCCTGAAGCTGGACCCCTACATCAACGTCGATCCCGGCACGATGAATCCCTACCAGCACGGGGAGGTCTTCGTGACCGACGACGGCGCGGAGACGGATCTGGATCTGGGGCACTACGAACGCTACACCTCCCTGACCCTGACGAAGGACAACAACTACACGACGGGCCGGATTTACGACTCGGTGATCAAGAAGGAGCGGCGCGGCGACTACCTGGGCGGCACCGTGCAGGTCGTGCCGCACATCACGGACGAGATCAAGCGCTCCATCCTCGACGTCGCCAAGGGCCATGACGTGGCCATCATCGAGATCGGCGGGACCGTCGGCGACATCGAGAGCCTGCCGTTTCTGGAGGCCATCCGCCAGATGCCCTACGACGTGGGCCGCGAAAACGTCCTGTACATGCACCTGACCCTGGTGCCCTACATCGGGGCGTCCGGCGAGCTGAAGACCAAGCCCACGCAGCATTCGGTGAACAAGCTGCGCGAGATCGGCATCCAGCCCAACATCCTCCTGTGCCGGACCGACCGCTACCTGCCGCCCGACCTCAAGGACAAGATCGCGCTGTTCTGCAACGTGGAGAAGGGCGCGGTGATCACGGCCAAGGACGTGGAGACGGTCTACGAGGTCCCGATCGTGTTCCGCAAGGAAGGGCTGGACGAGATGATCGTCCGCCTGCTCCGGCTGGACACGGGTCCGCCGAACCTGCGCGAGTGGGATGCCATGGTCCAGAAGATCAAGCATCCCAAGCACGAGGTCTCGATCGCGCTCGTGGGCAAATACGTGGGGCTCAAGGAATCCTACAAGAGCCTGACCGAGGCGCTCGTGCACGGCGGGATCGACCATGAGACCCGCGTCCACATCCACTGGATCGAGTCGGACGAGGTGCCGCGGCGGGGCGTCGAGCAGGTGCTGCGGGAGGCCGACGGCGTTCTCATTCCCGGCGGCTTCGGCACGCGCGGCATCGAAGGCAAGATCGAGACGATCCGCTACGCGCGGGAGCGGGGCGTGCCCTTTTTCGGCCTGTGTCTGGGCATGCAGTGCGCGGTGATCGAGCTGGCCCGGCACGTGGCCGGTCTGGCCGGCGCGAACAGCTCCGAGTTCGATCCCCGCACGCCGTATCCCGTGATCGACCTGATGGCGGACCAGCGGTCCGTCCAGGACATGGGCGGCACGATGCGGCTGGGCGCCTACCCCTGCCGGATCCTCGAGGGGAGCGTGGCCCACAAGGCGTACGGCGTGCTGGAAGTGCGGGAACGTCACCGCCACCGCTATGAGTTCAACAACGCCTATCGGGACCAACTGACCGCCCAGGGGCTGGTGCTGTCCGGGCTCTCGCCGGACGGGCGGCTGGTCGAGATCGTCGAACTGCCGAGCCATCCCTGGTTTGTCGCCACCCAGTTTCACCCGGAATTCACGTCGCGCCCGCACCGGCCCCATCCGTTGTTCAGCGCCTTCGTCGGGGCGGCCCTGCGGCGCAAATGCGGGCACT
>CAZKHY010000019.1:16219-20421 GCA_964552455.1 uncultured Nitrospira sp. | reverse complement strand
GTTGACCTGGGACCGTTCAAGATCGGGGGCTCCCAGCGCCATTTCCTGATCGCCGGTCCCTGCGTGATCGAGAGCGAGAAGCTGGCGCTGGACACCGCCCGGCGCATCGCCGACATCACGGGGGCGCTCGGCATCCCGTACGTCTTCAAGTCGTCCTACGACAAGGCGAACCGCACGTCGATCACGTCGTTCCGCGGACCCGGCCTCCAGGACGGCTTGGCCGTCCTGCGCAAGGTGAAGGAGCAGGTGGGCGTGCCGGTGCTGACCGATGTCCACAGCGTGGAAGAGGCCGCGTTGGCCGCCGAGGCGGCCGACATTCTCCAGATCCCGGCGTTTCTCTGCCGTCAGACCGATCTCCTGGTGGCGGCGGCCAAGACCGGCCGGGTCGTGAACGTGAAGAAGGGCCAGTTCCTCTCTCCCTGGGAAATGGGCAACGTCGTGAAGAAGCTGGAGGAGAGCGGAACCCGGCGGATCATCCTGACCGAGCGGGGCTCCTCCTTCGGCTACAACAACCTGGTCGTGGACATGCGGTCGCTGCCGATCATGCGGAGCTTCGGGTACCCCGTGGTCTTTGACGCCACCCACAGCGTCCAGTTGCCCGGCGGGGGAGGAACCAAGTCCGCCGGGCAGCGCGAGTTCGTGCGCCCGTTGGCCAGCGCCGCCGCCGCCGCGGGCTGCGACGGGTTTTTCATGGAAGTCCATCCCGATCCCGATACCGCCCTGTCCGACGGCCCCAACATGGTGCCGCTCCATCAACTGAAGCCGCTGCTGGAACGGCTCCTGCGCATCTGCCAGGCGGCGGGGAAGGGGGGGGAGGACCAGGCATGAGCATCCAGCAGGGGAGACGGGTATTGGAGATCGAAGCCCGGGCCATCGCCGGCCTCATCGAGCGGCTGGACCACCGGTTCACCGAAGCGGTGGAGCTCCTCTACGGTTGCGCCGGCAAGGTGGTGGTCACGGGCATGGGCAAATCGGGCCTCATCGGGCAGAAGATCGCGGCCACCCTGGCCAGCACCGGCACGCCGGCGTTCTTCCTGCATCCGGCCGAAGGCATCCACGGCGATCTGGGAATGCTGGCGCGTCGCGATGCGCTCCTGGCGATCTCCAACAGCGGGGAAACCGAAGAGGTGCTCAAGCTCCTGCCCTTCGTAAAGCGGCTGAACATTCCCGTCATCGCCTTCACAGGCCGCGCGCAATCCACCCTGGCCAAGAACAGCGAGGTGGTGCTGGACGTCTCGGTCAACGAGGAGGCCTGCCCCATGGGGCTGGCCCCGACCGCCAGCACGACGGCTACGCTGGCCATGGGGGACGCCCTGGCGATCGCCTTGCTCCAGAAGCGGGGCTTCAATGAGGACGACTTCGCGCAGTTCCACCCGGGCGGCACGCTGGGCCGTCGGCTCCTGCTCAAGGTGCGCGACCTCATGCACCAGGGGCCGGCCGTCCCGCGGGTCGGCCACCAGGCCACGGCCCGCGAGGCCATCCTGGAAATGACGGGCAAGAAGCTCGGCATGACGACCGTCGTGGACGGCCAGGAACGGCTGCTGGGGGTGATCACGGACGGGGACCTGCGGCGCTTTTTGGAGAAGGGCACGGATCTGGTCAAAGCCACGGCGGGAGACCTGGCCAGCAGGAATCCCAAGACCATCGGCCCCGACGACCTCGCGGCGCGGGCCGTGCAGATCATGGAACAATACGCCATTACCTCCCTGGTCGTGCTGGAAAGCGATCGCCGCATCGCCGGCGTCATTCATTTGCACGACTTGTTGAAGAGCGGGGTCGTGTGAGCGTTCGGGCCCTGCGAGCCTAGCCCAAGAACCGCGAACGTCGCGAGAGTCAATCCGAGAGCCACCCGATGCCGGTCACCGAAGCAGTCAAGCCGTCAGGCCCGCCCAGGCGCTTTGCCGCCACCTGGGCGGCCCTGGCCGTGAACGTCAATCTGGCCAATCTGCTCACGTTCTCCCGTATTTTGCTGATCCCGGTGTTCGTCGTGCTGTTCGCCAGCCCGACCCCGAAGCGCTCGCTGGCGGCGGCGCTGGTCTTCGCGGTGGCCGCCGTGACTGACCTCCTGGACGGCTACGTGGCGCGCCGTCGCGGCCAGATCACCAAGCTCGGCAAGCTCCTGGACCCCATTGCCGACAAGCTGCTGGTCCTGTCCGGCCTCATCCTGCTCGTGCAGTTCGACCGGGTCACGGCGCTGGTGGCCATTGTCATCATTGCCCGCGAGGTGGCGGTCACGGGGATGCGGGCGATCGCCGCCTCCGAAGGCGTCGTGCTGGCGGCGGAGATGGTCGGGAAATGGAAAATGGCCGTGCAGGTCGTCGCCATCGTCCTGCTGATTCTCGAGGGCAGCTTCGAGCTGCTTGCCCAGCCGTTGCACCTGCTGGGGACCGGGCTCCTGTACCTGGCCCTGGCCTTGGCCCTGATCTCCGGGGGCCAATACCTGACAAGCTTCTGGCGGCAGGTGGCCGTCAAAAAGCTCTAGCAATCCTTGAAGAATGAAGATCCCGGCACCCACCGCAGCGTCGATCCGTCCCACCAGCCTCCATGACACTCACTGACTGGCTTCCGGTCCTGATGGCCGTCGGCGGCTACCTCCTCGGTTCGATCCCGTTTGGCGTCGTGGTGGCCAAATGCCTGGGCACCGCGGATCCCAGGACCGCCGGGAGCCGGAACATCGGCTTCACGAACGTCCTGCGCGTCTCGGGGAAGAAAGCCGGGCTGCTGACGCTGGCCGGTGACGTGGGCAAGGGCTGGCTGGTCGGCTGGGCGGCGCGGCAGCTCCTTGATCATGAGCCGCTCATCCTGGCTGTCACGGCCTGTCCGATTCTGGGGCACCTCTATCCCGTTTTCCTGGGCTTCCGCGGCGGCAAGGGGGTGGCCACCGCCATGGGTGCCATCGGAGGGCTGGCACCTTCGCTGGGCTTGAGCCTGTTGCTGGTCTGGCTCCTGACGGCGGCCCTCTGGCGCTACTCATCGGGAGCCGCTCTGGCTGCCTTTGTGGCACTACCGATCGGCTCGTTTCTCTTGGACAAGAGCTGGCCCTTTCAGGTCTTTGCCTGGCTGGTCAGTGCCTTAATCATCGCCAGGCACAAGGACAATATCAAGCGGCTCTGGCAGGGCACGGAACCCAAGATCGGCGGGACGCGTCAGCAGCCAAGCCGGGGTTGAAAAAGGGCCGGCGGATAGGTACCATCCAGCAGCACCGGCCAAATCTATCAGTTGACATAATAGGCCTTATCCGACATTCATTATAAATGACAGGCCCTGCATGACCACCGAGTTTCTACAGCGGATCAGAAAGGAATTCTCCCTGACTCTCACGGGGCTGCATGAGACCGTGCTGGCCGTTTCCGAGCGCGTCAACCGCAAAGTCCAGACCCTGAAGCTGCATTGGCAGGCCTCGGCCGTCTTTGATCAACTCGAATCGATTCAACAGGAGACCGGGGATTTCCTTGCCAGGCAACTGGCGCGGGACGAGACACCGTCGGCCCAGCCCCCCGACCCGGCGGAGATCGAAGCCCGGCTGTCTGAGGCAGCCGCCAAGACCCGGCTGCTTAAGAATGAGCTCCAGCAGATCGACGCCCTGGCGCGGGCACTGGAAGCGGACAGCCTGAGGGACGACCTGCTGAAAATCCAGCGGGACCTCTCGACGCGCACCGCGGCAATCGAGCGGATCGTCGTGACGGCCGGAGCCGCAGCCTGCGGACGCACCGTCGCCCAACTGGGGCTCAGCCAGGCCGTGCGGGTGGCAGCCGTCCTGCGCGGGCCCATTCTCCTGACCACGATCGAGACCCTGACCCTCCGGGCCGGCGATATCGTGCTCCTGGTGGGGCCGCGCGAGGAACTCAAGCAGGCGCTGCCCGCCTTTCTGGAAAAACAACGGGCGCTTGCATGAGTATAATAAGCAAGACGGTTGCACTCTCCCATCTCAAGGGGGCCGATCAGGAGGTTGCAATGGGTTTTGGCGTCAAACCCGCAGTCATCGCGGTCCTGGCTTTCCTCTGGATCGCGCTTCCGCTGGCCGGCGGCACGGCGCAGGCCGCCGCGGACGGGAACGGGCTCCGCCTGTTCGAAGAGTTCCAGTCCGTGATTACGGACCTGGCCGAACGGGTGAAGCCGTCCGTGGTCAACGTGTTCCCCGTGCAAGGGCCTGCCCGCTCCAAGGATTCGCCGCGGGAGCGGCAGCCCAACACCCCCGGCTC
>CAZKHY010000019.1:13853-16119 GCA_964552455.1 uncultured Nitrospira sp. | reverse complement strand
GCCGTCGGCAATCCCTTCGGCCTGGACCGGACCGTGACGCTGGGGGTCGTGAGCGGCATCGGACGGGAAAACATGAACCTGTCTCGGTACGAGAACTTCATCCAGACGGACGCTTCGATCAATCCCGGCAATTCGGGCGGCCCGCTCTTCAACGTGCACGGGGAAATCATCGGCATCAACACTGCGATCATCAACTTCGCCCAGGGCATCGGCTTCGCCATCCCCTCGAACATGGCCAAGCAAGTCTTCCAGCAGCTCGTGGCGCGGGGCAAGGTGGTCCGGGGCTGGCTGGGGGTCGGGATTCAGCCGGTGACGGCCGAATTGGCCGGCAAGTTCGGGGTGAGCGAGGGCGAAGGGGTCCTGGTCAACGAGGTCTTCGAGAACGATCCGGCGGCCCGCGCCGGCATCAAGCCGGGGGACATCATCACCAAAGTGGACGGCAAGCCCGTCGATACGCCGAACGCGCTCTCCCGGCTGATCGCCGGCATCGAGCCGGGCGCGGCCGCGAACATCGAAGTGGTGCGGGACAGCCGACGTCTGGTCCTGTCCGTACCGCTGAGCGAACGGCGGGAGACGGCGGTCGTGGCCTCGGTGCCTCCCTCACGGACCGAGGTGAAGCTGGGGATCGACGTGCAGGACCTGAACGCGGAGCTGGCCGAGAAGTTCAAGCTGAAGGATACGAAGGGCGTGCTGATCGCCAAGGTGGATCAGGGCAGCATCGCGCAGGCCGAGGGGCTGCGGGAAGGAGACCTGATCAAAGAGGTCAACCGGAACGAGGTCTCCTCGGTCAGCGAGTTCAGCGCGGCGGTGGCGAGAGTCAGACGCGGCGAGACGGTGCTGCTCCGCGTCATGCGCGAAACCCGCGCGTTCTTCGTGGTGTTGAAGACTACCGACAAGTGAAGGCTGACAGGCGCGGCTGACGAAGGGTGGACAGCTCCGGCGTCGGCCTGATGCGTTGATCAACCACGGCTTCTTCCAGCTTTACTGTTGGCCGGTCGCCTCATCGGATTAGCAGAGCGGCGGCCAGCATCCTCTCTCCTGCTGGCAATTCACCCCCGCCATGCCGCCCGCCTTTGTGCCCATCCCTTCCAGCCGAGCCTATATAAAAAGGGATAGGCCTACAGGCGGCCTATCCCCGTTTCTTAGGCGTTGCGCCTCTAGGACTTAGATTTTCGGTATCCAGCTTTGTTTGCGGCTTGCTCATTGGGGAAACAGATTCTATTTTCTCGACTCGCCCTCTGGTTTTCTTGAAGCATCTGCCTGTACTTGAGCCCACCCGGGACGTGGTAGATCTTAGTTTCTTTGTTGCCTATCACCGGACACTCTTTTGGGGTGAAATCTCGTGCAGCAGCTGATAGTGGCAAGGGCACCGCTATCAAGACAAACAGGAGGCACCCAATATAATCAATACGCATTGGCGGCCAATTGCATCGCCTAACGCTCGCGCTCAACGACAAGCGCAGCTAGGGCGTTAGGTGGGAGTCTTCTTCACCATGCAAAACGATCATGTGATTCTATTCGGAAATGATTTCCAACCCACTTTTCTTTCTTCCCTCTGCATCTCCACCTGCGCTATTCCTTTGGGCCAACCCCCAGAAGTAACTGACCAGCACTTACTGTTGGATTGGGACCCAACGCACATTTTATGCCGACCGCTTCAAGAGCCGTGCGAAGAAGATCAGTGTAAGGCGGCTGTTCAGTCTGTGATTTGAATGCAAGCCAAACGCCTGGCGACATCGTGAGAATCAATGGGCCTCCGTATGGCTGAACTGTGAACCCCGCTGTACTGAGAGCATCGCCGAGTTGATTCGCGAAAGCAGTAGCCTCCCGATCCATCTTGATCGCCATCAAGGTGACAGGGCCCTTCGGGACGCTCTTCAGAAGTTGCACAAGCTTAGCCTGCTGCTGGGCCGTCAACTGACGCGGCTGCATACGTTCCCGAAGTGCATCAGCCGTTTGCCTAGCAGCTGTCGCTTCCTGTTGTGCGCGCGCGAGCTGGGTCGCCTGTCTGATCGAGGTTTCTTTACGGACGAAGATGAGCCCAATTGCGGAAACGAGACCAAGTGCAGTGCCGATGATCGCGAACCACTGCAGCCAAAAGTTAAGCGTTGAGAGGACCGGATCGGAAAGTGACTTCATGTATGCGATGCACGCCTAACTATAGAGTGACTGCTACCCTCTCGCAAAATAACCAAGCAGAAGGGGTGGTGGTTATTGAGACACGGCTTGCTTGGTGGCTTTGTGGTCCTCGATGATTTTGGCCGCC
>CAZKHY010000019.1:0-13753 GCA_964552455.1 uncultured Nitrospira sp. | reverse complement strand
CGGTTGAATCCCCCTGCCCGTTGAAGAACAACCGGGTCCAGCCAGAATTTCGCGACCATGCCCTCGCGTCTCACATGAATATGCGGCGGTTCGCCGCGGTCAAGGGAAACAAAGAAGAAGCGGTAGGGGCCTATCCTCAGGACCGTCGGCATTTGCTTTCCTGAGATTGTACTCCAACCCAGCGTGATTCCCAACAACTCCCGAGGAAAAGACCGCTTAATGTGATCGGCTAACGGCTGGCCGTTCAGGCGCGGCATCTGGGAAGGCTGCCGCCTGCAACTGCTGGCTAGGCAGTGGCGGCTTCGAGCGATCTGATCTTTTTCGCAATGGCTCTCGGAAACTCGACGAAGACGAAGTGGGTCTTGTGATAGAGGTAATCTTCACCGCTTTCGTCTACGATTCGCACCAGATCATCCTTCGCTGCAACCGGATCCGGGATGATGCGATAAACCTTGCCCAGGATCAAAGAAGCTTTGTAACCAACGTTTTCGACGCAGAGGGCGAACGGCTTGATTGGCTGCTTCATGATTCCTCCAAGTACTGCTTTATCTTGAGCTCTTTCCTGCCGATGCCGTGAGCTTCATACCAATGGACCTCAACCTTTCGCAGGGCGCCGTTCGGCAACCGCACTGTAGCAATCCCTTTCAGCTTCCGCCAGCGACCTGGACCGTAGGTTTTGCGAAGGTGGCGCCGGACTCGGACCCTGGAACCCGACGCAATGACTTCAATGCGAGTAATTTGCCCGACGACTTCAAACTTCATTTACCATGATACATTGCGTGTAGTTACTGGCTCACGGCTTGTTTGGTGGCTTTATGGTCCTCGATGATCTTGTTCACCAGTTCCCTGGGCACTTCCTCATAGGTGTGGAATTCCATCGCATAGTTGCCGCGCCCGCCGGTGATCGAGTTTAGGGTCGGCGTGTATTTCAGCAGCTCCACCAACGGCACGTGCGCGTTGATGGCTTGCGTGCTCCCCTTCGCCGTGACGCCCAGGATGCGGCCCCGCCGCGCATTCAAGTCCCCGATCACCGCCCCCACCGCGTCATCCGGCGTCGTCACTTCGACGGTCATGATCGGCTCCAGGAGCACCGGATGAGCCGACTCCATCGCCTTCTTGAACGCCATCGAGGCGGCGATCTTGAACGACATTTCGGAGGAGTCCACCGTGTGGTAGGACCCGTCATAGACGGCGACCCGCAGATCCACGACCGGGAAGCCGGCTAAAATCCCCTCGTGCATCGCCTCGACCACCCCTTTCTCCACCGCCGGGATGAAGTTGCGGGGGATCGCCCCGCCCACGATCTTGTTCTCGAACTCGAAGCCCTTTCCACGAGACAACGGATCAAGCTGGAGCCAGCAGTCTCCGTACTGCCCGTGCCCGCCCGTCTGTTTCTTGTATTTTCCCTGCGCTTGCGCCATCTTCCGTATGGTTTCCTTATAGGGCACTTTAGGCGTGTGGATGTTCACTTCCACCCCGTACTTGCGCCGGAGCTTCTCGAAGGTCACGTCCACGTGCAACTGCCCCATCCCGCTCAGGATCATCTCCTTGGTTTCATTATTGCGGACGAATTCCAACGTAGGGTCTTCTTCCACCAGCTTGTGCAGCCCCAGGCTGACTTTCTCGATGTCGGCCTTGGACTTGGGCTCCAGGGCGAAGGACATGACCGGACGGGGCAACTGGAGGCCGGGGTAACGGACCGGATGGTGCTCGTCGCAGACCGTGTCCCCCGTCTGGGTGTCCTTGAGCTTCCCGATGGCGCCGATCTCGCCCGCGCCGAGTGAGGGGACCTGGAGATATTTCTTCCCCAGCATCACGAAGAGGTGCCCGCCCTTTTCCTTCACCTGTCGGTTGGGATTGTAAAACCCGGCGTCGGCCTCCAGCGTACCGGACAGAACCCGCACGTAGCTCATGCGGCCCATGAAAGGATCGATGATGGTCTTGAACACGTAGCCGGAAAAGGGCTCCGACGGGCTTGGCTGGCGCGTGACCGGCTCCCCACTCTGGGGGTGCACGCCGGCCTGCGGGCGCATGGCCGTCCGTTCCAGCGGCGAGGGCAGATAGGAAACCAGCGCGTCCAGCAGGACCGACATGCCGACGTTGCGTACTGCGGACCCGCAGAGGACCGGCAGCACACTCCGTTTCTGGGTCCCGGCTTTCAAGCCCCGCGTGATGTCCTCGGCCGCCAGGTCGCCCTCGGCCAAATACTTCTCCACGAGGCGATCGTCCGTTTCCGCCACCCCCTCCACGAGTTTTTTTCTCGCCTCCCCTGCCGGCCCCGACACCTGCTCCGGAATGGGACCCGACTGGACCTTGGGGCTGTCCTTGGAGGACCGGTGCGCCTGGCCTCCGACCAGATCCACGACCCCCTCCAGCGTGGACTCCGTGCCGATCGGGACCGTGATGGGGAGCCCTCTGCATTCCAGGGCCTTTTCGCAATCCTGCACCACCGGCTCCCAGGCGGTCCGTTCCTTATCCAGCTCGTTCACAAACAGGAGGCAGGGCAATCCCAATTCTTGAATCGTCAGCCAGGCTTTCTCCAATTCCGCCCGCACTCCCGACGACGCACCCAGGACGATCAGAACCCCGTCCACGGCCCGCAAGGCCGTTCGGGCTTCCCCGAGAAAGCTGAGGGCGCCGGGCGTGTCCACCAGGTTGAAGGTGATCCCCTTCCAGTCAAAGTGGACGACGGAAGAATGAACCGAAATTTTCCGATGGGCCTCTTCCGGCTCGAAATCGGACACGGTGGTCCCGGCCACGACCGACCCCATGGCGGGAATCGCTCCGGCTGTGTACAGCAGGGCCTCCACCAGCGATGTCTTCCCGGCACCCGTGTAGGACACGACGGCGATGTTGCGGAGCGTCTCGGTCTTCGATTGTTTCATGGCACCCCCTCATCACATCCGTGATGCGACTCCGGAAAAAGAAGATAACGGGTCGGCGAATAAGGGCGCGGGAGCCTCACGGGACCGGACGACCCCGGGCTTCCACAAGGCCTCCAGCAATTCCGGCCAGAGGGTGGCCGGATCTTTGTCAAACACACTGACGGGATCGGCTTTCACCGTCGCCCAGGACCCCAAGGCCAGTTCCATCTCGAGCTGGCCCGGCGCCCAGCCGGCATAACCGGCGAAGGCCCGAAAGGTCTCCGTCGGCTGGGGCTGCGTGATGACCCGCTCCAGCGTGCTCATGTTGCCGCCCAGGTAGATCCCCTCCATCACCTGACGGGTGTCGGCCGGCGCCTGGGCGACACGGAACAACATGAGGACGCCGCCCGGCTGGACCGGCCCGCCGGCGAACAGGACGTAGGACGTCCCCTTGAGGACGGGGATGGCCGGCAGGGCCTCCGACAGAAGCAGCTCGGTCGGCCGGTTCACGATCACGCCGAGCGTCCCCTCCGGTCCGTACTCGCAAATCAGCACGACGGTTTGATGGAAATGCGGATCCGACAGGTTGGGGCTGGCCACCAGGAACACGCCCTTTCCGAGCGGCGGCATGGAACCAGCCTCGTACCCGGAAGCCGAGAGGGTTTCCGGCACGGAGGGCGGCGCGAATCCGATGAAGAAGCCGGACAGGAGCAGCGCAAGGCAGGCGGTCGGACAGGCGAACGAGCGGCGGGTCTGTGAGGAGGTTCGACCGGTCATCTGACCCCACCCACGCGAATGCGGCACGGCTACTCGTGCTTATAGCAAATCCTTACAACCGGGGCAAATGGTTTGAGGTCGGTCCCCCGTCAAGGCTCCGGATTGCGTCGCGCGACACCTTTCGCCTTGGCACTTTTCCGACGGGGGGCGCCCCCGGCTTCGGCAGAGGCCCGGGTGAAGCCCGCCTCCCCCTCCAGCCACCCCTGGTCGGCAAAGCTCACGTACCGGCCGTCGCCGACGATGAGATGGTCCAACACGCGGATCCCCAGCACCTCGCCGGCCGCCACCAGCCTGGCGGTCAGGATCCGGTCTTCCGGGCTGGGCTGAGGATCGCCGCTCGGATGGTTGTGCAGAAAGACCACGGCGGCCGCCGATTCGCGCACCGCAAGATTGAAGACCTCACGGGGATGCACGATGCTGAGGGTCAGACTGCCTTCCGAGACCGTCGCATCCCTGATGACGGCATGTTTCGCATCCAGCAGGACGACCTTGAAGACCTCGTGACGCAGGTCGCGCAGGCGCGGGTAGTAGTGACGGAAGAGTTCGAGGCTGGAGCCGATGCGCGTGCCGGTCGAGAGGGGCGCTGCCAGCACGCGCTTGCCCAGCTCAATGGCCGCCTGCAGTTGGACCGCTTTGGCCGGGCCGATGCCGGACACCTGGCACAGTTCCTCCATCCCGCGGTTGGCGAGGCCCTGCACCCCTTCCAAACGGTCCAGCAGTTCCATGGCCACCTGCACCGCGGAGGAATCCGGCCGCCCCACCCGCAGGAGAATGGCCAGCAGTTGCGCATCGGACAGGGCATCGGCCCCCTCGCGTACGAGCCGCTCGCGAGGCCGTTCCCCCTCGGGCCACTGGCTGATCCCGCCCCTGTTTTTCGAGGGCATAGGCCCTCCTGTGACAAGAATGATTCAAAAAAGTGACGTTTTTTGGATGAGTTGACAAGGCACAGACAGCCTCGATTACCAGGGAAAATAGCACAACACATTGAAATTAAATGTGATATTACTCAAGTGTCCATTGTGGCTCATTAATTGCTTAGGGAATTGCCTTAGCGAAATCGCCACATAAGGAGGACAATATGGAATGTCCGAAATGCAAGGGCTTGATGATGTTGGAGCGGTTCTCCGACTTCTTCCTCATCTTTCATGCCTGGAAATGCATCAACTGTGGCTCGATCCTAGACCGGACCATCTCCTCCAACCGGCGGAAGAGCCTCACGACATCCGACATGCAACCAGTGGCGACGCGCTGACCCCCACCCGCATCGGCGCAAGCGGCAACCTTCTTCTGTCCGTGCCTGCACTGCGCCCGCAGCCCCGGCACCTCGCTCGTAAGCCCGACCTTCTCGCCTCTTTCTCGCCGAGGGAAGCCTGCACAGCCCTTTCATTATAGACAGCGTCCGTCGCACCGTCAAAGCGGCCGCCCCATTCACTAGCTTTTCTTTCAGCCCCCTTACTATTTTCTCTTCAGAGAGGTGGTCCGGACCGTCCTGACGCGCGCGTCCAGCGAGCACTGTCCGAAGTGCGCGATGCGCGAGCACGAAGAACGGGGCGGGGCGCGTCTTGGCGCGCCTGGGGTGGGCCGGGTGAAAAGTTGAAGCCACCTCTCCCACCACGCCTTGACCCTTAAAAAATCGCTGTGTTACAGTCAAAGCCGTGAACATCACGCGAGGCATCTTGTGCGTGTAATCGCCGGATCGCAGAAAGGTCGTCGGTTGAAGGGGCCGGCCGGTCCGGGCCTGAGGCCGACTTCTGACCGCGTGAAGGAAGCGCTGTTTTCGATTCTCACCCCCTCCATCACGGGGGCGCGCTTCCTGGACCTCTATGCCGGCACCGGCGCGATCGGCATTGAGGCCTTGAGCCGCGGCGCGCAACACGCCACCTTCGTGGAGCCCCATCCGGCTTCCCTGCTGGTGCTGCGGGACAACGTGCAACGCTGCGGTCTGGCCCCAGCAGCCGACATCCGTTCCTGCACGGCGGCCCTGTTTCTCCGGCGACACGAGCGGGGCGGCGCTCCCTACGACATCGTGTTCGCGGACCCGCCCTACCATGAAAAGGAAGGGGACAGTGACCTGTTGTCATCGATCGCGTCGAGTGCTATCATCGCGGACCGGTCTCTGGTGGTCCTTGAACATTTCACCAAGCTGACGGTCCCGCCACAGGTCGGACGTCTCGTCAGGCTGCGGCAATACCGGTACGGAGACACCACCCTGTCGGTCTTCAGGCTCCAGGCAGAGGGGGACCACTCCCCATGAAACTCGGGGTATACCCCGGCACATTCGATCCCATCACCCACGGCCACACGGACATCATCGCCCGGAGCCTCCGGGTGTTCGACCGGATCATCGTCGCGGTGGCCCACAACCCCAGCAAGCGGCCCCTCTTCGACGTGGCGGAACGGGTGGAGATGGTGAAGCTGGTCACCAAGGGCTACGCGCACGTGGAGGTGGAGGCCTTCGACGGGCTCCTGGTCCGGTACGTGCGGGACCACGGCGCGCAGGCCGTGATCAGGGGCCTCCGCGCGACGTCGGATTTCGAATACGAATTTCAAATGGCGCTCATCAATCGCAAACTCGACGAAAAGGTGGAAACGGTGTTCCTCATGCCGAGCGAAGAGTATTCCTACTTGACCTCCAGCATCATCAAGGAAGTGGCCAGCCTGGGCGGGGCCTTGCAGGACTTCGTCCATCCGGAGGTGGCCGAACGGCTGCGCCACCGCCTGGGAAGGCGGCCCCGATGAAGCTGGCTGCCCGTGCGGGCCGCATCGTCCCCTCCCCGACGCTGAGCATCACCGCCACGGCCAAGGCCATGGCGGCCCAGGGGATCGACGTCATCGATTTCGCCTCGGGGGAACCGGACTTCGACACGCCCGAGCCGGTCAAAGCGGCGGCCGAAGCCGCCATGCGGGCCGGCTTTACCAAGTACACGGCCGCCTCCGGCATCGACGAGCTGAAGCTCGCGATCGCGGACAAGCTGAAGACCGAGCAGGGGCTCGCATACGAGAAGGCGCAAATCCTCGTCTCCTGCGGCGCCAAGCACACGCTGTACAACCTGGCGCAGGCGCTGTTCGACGCCGGCGACGAGGTCATCATCCCCGCCCCCTTCTGGGTCTCCTACCGGGATCAGGTCCTCCTCAACGACGCCACCCCGGTGATTCTGGAGACCAAGGAGGCGGACGGGTACGCCATCACCCGGCCGATGCTGGAGGCCTGCGTGACGCCCCGGACCAAGGCCATCATTGTGAACAGCCCCGGCAACCCGACCGGCGCGACCTACGACCGGGCCACTCTGGAAGTGATCGCCGACCTCGCGCGACGGCAGGACCTTGTGATCATCTCGGACGAGATTTACGAAAAGATCCTCTACGACGGGGCCCGGCACATCAGCATCGCCACCCTGGGGCCGGAGGTGGCCGCCCGCACCGTGATCGTCAACGGCGTCTCCAAGGCCTACGCGATGACCGGCTGGCGCATCGGCTATGCCGCGGGGCCCAAGGCCCTGATCACCGCCATGGCCGACATTCAGAGCCAGAGCACGTCCAACCCCGCCTCCATCTCGCAGAAGGCGGCGGTGGCCGCGCTCCGCGGCGGCGACGCCTTCCCCCGGCTGATGGTCAAGGAATTCGACCGGCGCCGGCGCGTGATGGTCGAGCGGTTGAACAAGATGCCCGGCGTGAGCTGCCGCATGCCGAGCGGGGCGTTCTACGCCTTCCCCAACGTGAGCGGCCTGCTGACCCGCCGCCATGCGACCGGGTCGATCCACGGCGCCGCAGACCTCGCCTCCTACCTGCTCAAAGAAGCGCAGGTCGCCGTCGTGCCGGGCGAGCCGTTCGGCAGCGCCCGCCACATCCGCCTCTCCTACGCCACCAGCATGGAGGCGATCGTCCGGGGGCTGGATCGGATGGAGGCGGCGCTGAAGAAGCTGACCTGAGGGAAGGCTGGACTGCTTGACTTTGGATGAGGCGGTGTTATTTCCGACCCGATGACCGATCAGGCGTGAACGAGCCAGGCGAGGGAACCCGTGCCGATTTACGAATATGTCTGCGGAAGCTGCCAGCACCGGTTTGAGGTGAAGCAGAAGATCAGCGACCCGCCCGTGTCGAGCTGCGGCCGTTGCGGGCAGGCGGTGACGAAGGTCATCTCCGCCCCGGCCATCATGTTCAAGGGCAGCGGCTGGTACGTCACCGACTATTCCGACAAGCTCAAACCGCCGGGGCAGACCGAGTCGGCCGGCAAGCCTTCGAACGGGCAGAAAGAACCGGCCTCCAAGGAAGCACCGGCCCAGCCGGCTTCCGCCAGCCCCGCGCCGGCTCAGGCAGGCACCGCGGCAGGCACCGCGGCCGGCACCGCGAGCTCCGGGTCGAGTGCGCCTTCCACGGGAGGCTCGACCACCGCTCCCGCCTCCTCATCTTCTTCCCCCAGTTCCTCTTCGACCTCGTCATCCTGACGAGGAGCCGCGCGCTCTTCCGCTCAGTGCTTTTTCGGCTGGCCCTTGGCCGACTTCTTGGCCTGGGTCTTGGCGGCCGGCTTGGCGGAAGCTTTGCCCGTGGACTTCGCAGCCCCTTTGGCACCCTTGGCGCCCTTCGACTTCTCCGCAGCCAGACTCTGCTCAAGCTCGGCCACGCGGCCGGCCAGTTCCCGGTTCAGGCGCGTCAACTCATCGACGCGCGCCTGCAGATCATCTTTCAGCTTGGCGGTCTCCATGAGCTGGCTCTCGAGCTTGGCTCGTTCCGCCGCAGCGGTCTGCGCTTCGGTCCGCAACTGCTCGATTTGCGCCTGCAGGGCCGGGGGCCAGTAATCACACCCGTTCAGCCCGACCACGGCCACTCCGAACAGGAGCACCGGTCCCAGCATCTTTCCCAGTCGCATGGCTCGCATCATGGGTCCTCCCTCAATGGTCCTTACGTGAACCGCCGGCTATCTCGAAGCCTCACCGCTACCCGAAACAATTCTCACGACAGCAGGGCCAGGTTCGCCCCGGCGAGCGCTGTTGCAATCTGCCCGCGCGAGATCGGTCCTTCGCGCAGCACTTGCAGGGTGCCGACCGTCTGGACGATCGTGGAGGGAAGGCCGGCTTCCGTCGGCCCTCCGTCAAGAATCACGTCCAGCTCAAGACCCAGTGCGGCTTGCACGGCCGCCGCAGTCCCAGCCGGCGGCTCACCGGAGCGGTTGGCGCTGGTGCCGGTCAAAGGCCCGGTCCGCCGGAGCAAGGTCCGCAAGACCGGGTGAGCGGACTGCCGGACCCCCACCGTCCCGCTGCCGACGGTCAGACTCACGGGCAAGGACGGGGCGGCCGGAAAGACGATGGTCAGGGGCCCGGGCCAAAACTGCTGCATCAGCACAGCGGCGCCGGCCGGTACGTCGCTCACCAGAGAATCCAATTGCGTCAGGTCGGCAATCAGCACCAAGAGCGGCTTGTCGTCGGGTCGCCCCTTGATCCGGCAGAGCCGCTGCACCGCCGCCTCCTGGAACGGGGAAACCCCCAGGGCGTAGAAACTCTCCGTCGGCATGGCCAGAACGCCGCCGCGGCGTACGACCGAGGCCGCCTCGTCCAGCACCGGACCGAGGGGACCCCCTTGAAGTTGCAGCACCCTGGCCATCGCCGTCCCGGCTCTCACCTAGAGCGCGCGGCTGGCGATGTCCGTTCGAAGATGGCAGCCTTCGAACGTGATGGACCGAGCGGCCCGGTAGGCCCGGTCACGCGCCTCCGCCAGCCGGGACCCCAGACCGGTCACCCCCAAGACCCGGCCGCCCGCCGTCACCACCTGGCTCCCCTGCCGTTTGGTCCCTGCATGGAAGACCATGGTATGGGCCGCTTGCGGCGAGTCCGGCAGCCCCTGAATCGGCTTCCCGGTCTCATAGGCGCCGGGATAGCCGGCCGAGGTCAATACGACGCAGACCGCCGCCTGCTCGTGCCACTCGACTTCCAATTGATCCAGACGGTGCTCGACGACCGCTTCCATGACCTCCACCAGGTCGGTCTTCAGGAGCGGGAGCACCACCTGCGTTTCCGGATCTCCGAACCGGGCGTTGAATTCCAGGACATAAGGCCGGCCCCGGACGATCATGAGCCCGGCGTAGAGGACGCCGTAAAAAGGACTGCCCACTTGCGAGAGGCCCTGCACGATGGGACGGAGCACGGATTGGACGACGGCGCTCCGCAGCGCGGGCGTGGCCAGCGGCGCCGGCGCGTAGGCGCCCATCCCGCCCGTGTTGGGCCCCGTATCGCCGTCGCCGACCCGCTTATGGTCCTGCGCCGCCACCATCGGCACCACCGCCTTCCCGTCCGTGAAGGCCATCAGGGTGACCTCTTCCCCGTCCAGGAATTCTTCGATCACCACCCGCCGGCCTGCCTGCCCGAAGGCTTGCCGCTCAAGCATGTCGGTTGCAGCCTGGACGGCTTGTTCTTTCGTCGCGGCCACCACCACGCCCTTCCCTTGCGCCAAGCCGTCGGCTTTCACGACCACCGGCAGGGGGTGCCGCTCAAGATAGTCCAGAGCCGGCGTCAGCGCTTCGAAGCTGCGGGCGGCCGCGGTGGGGATCTTGCACCGCGTCATCAGGTCCTTCGCGAAGGCCTTGCTGGACTCGATCTGCGCCGCTCCGCGCGTGGGCCCGAAAATTCTGAGCTTGGCCTTGCGGAATTCGTCGGCGATCCCCAGGGCCAGCGGTGCCTCCGGGCCCACGACGGTGAGGTCGATGCCCTCGCTCGTCACGAAAGCCTTGAGGCCCGCGATGTCATCGGCCGCCAGAGGCACCGTCCGCGCCAGTTGTTCGATGCCGGGATTCCCCGGCGCGCAATAGAGCGTCGAGACCCGGGGGCTCTGGGCGATCTTCCAGACGAGGGCATGTTCCCGCCCTCCGCTGCCGACCACCAGCACTTTCATGCTGAAACCTTCTGAATGAGGGAGGATGTCAGAAACCCGGCGCGCGCTCTGTACTGAACGCGAACCGGCCGATGCGCTGCTGCAGGAAAAAATCGAACGGTCTGCGGTTGAGTGCTCAACACCTGCTCAGTGGCGGAAGTGCCGCATGCCGGTGAGGATCATCGCCATCTGATGCTCATCCGCCGCCGCGACCACTTCCTGGTCTCGGATCGACCCGCCGGGCTGGATCACGGCCGTGATCCCCGCCTGCGCCGCCGCATCCAACCCGTCCCGGAAGGGGAAGAAGGCGTCGGAGGCCATCACGCAGCCCTTCACGGGCAGCACCGCCTTCATGCCGGCAAGCTTCACCGAGTCCACCCGGCTCATCTGCCCGGCCCCGATGCCGACCGTCTGGCCGGCCTTCGCATAGACGATCGCGTTGGACTTCACGTGCTTGCAGACCTTCCAGGCGAAGGCGCAGGCGGCGTACTCCTCGTCCGTCGGCTTCCGTTTGCTCGGCACCTTCAACGCACGCAAATCGGCCAGCGCCCCCAGGTCGCGATCCTGTACGATCAGCCCCCCGACCAGCTTTTTCAGGTCCAGCCCGTCGCGCACGTCCAGGGTGAGGGGGCCGATGTCCAGCAGCCGCAGATCTTTCTTCCGCTTGAGCTCCGCCAGCGCCTCCTCCTGATAGCCGGGCGCCACCACCACCTCGACGAAGGTGGAGGTGATCTCCTTGGCCGCGGCCAGATCCACCGGTCGGTTGAAGGCGATCACGCCGCCGAAGGCGGAGACCGGATCGGTCTCACGCGCCTTCACGTAGGCGTCCACCGGGCCGGTCCCCAGCGCCACACCGCAGGGGTTGTTGTGCTTGACGATCACGGCCGCGGTCTCGGCAAATTCCTTGGCCAGCTCCAACGCCGAGTTCGCATCGAGATAGTTGTTGTAGGACATGGCTTTCCCGTGCAGGACCCTGGCACGGGACACGGAAGGCTCGCGCGAGCCCAGCTCGCGGTAGAAGGCCCCCTGCTGGTGCGGGTTCTCGCCGTAGCGCAGGGTCTCGACCCGCTCATACTGCAGCGAGAGGATCGCGGGAAACTTGGCGGCCTCTTTCGCAACCTGCTTCTCCAGGTAGCCGGCGATCAGACCGTCGTAGCGGGCCGTGTGTTGAAAGACCTTCGCGGCCAGCTCGCGACGCAGTTCGCTTGTGGCCGTGCCGCCCTTGATCGCCTCCAGCACCCGGTTGTAATCCGCCGGGTCCACCACGACCAGCACATCTTCATGGTTCTTGGCGGCGGAGCGCAGCATCGACGGCCCGCCGATGTCGATGTTCTCGATCGCATGGTCGAAGGTGCAGTCCGGCTTGGAGATCGCCGCTTCGAAGGGATACAGATTGACCACCACGACGTCAATCGGTCCGATTCCCTGCTGCTGCATCTCGGTCACGTGCTTCGGAACCGAGCGGCGCCCCAGCAGGCCTCCGTGAATCTTCGGATGGAGCGTCTTGACCCGGCCGTCCAGGATTTCAGGCGAACCGGTATAGGCGGCCACGTCGATGACGGCGACGCCGGCCTCCCGCAGGGTCTTCGCCGTCCCACCCGTGGACAGGATCTCCGCGCCCAACGAAACCAGCCCCTTGGCCATGTCGACAATGCCGGTTTTATCCGAAACGCTGATCAACGCCCGCTTGATCCCAGCCATGAATGCTCCCTCACAAAATGAAGCTGAAAGCTGACAGCTATCAGCTCACAGCTTTGAAAAGCGGCGCCAGAATAACAGATACCTTCCCGCAGTTTCAAGGCGCGAGAAGATGGGGAATTTCCTCTGGTTACTCTTTTTATATGGCCGCATGCGGTGCCCTTTCACCACGTTTTCACAAAGCAAAACCTGAGGGAAGTGCTCCCGCTGCTTCCTTTTTAACCCTCTCAAGTGATGTTCCCAAGCCCTGAGAAAACAAGCTATTTAGAGTTCGACCAATAGCCAGATTTTTGACCTCAGGTTTCAAGAACACAAGTATTTTTCAATTCATCAAGAACGAGTTTTACCGTTTGGGGCGGCCCTATCGATTCCGCTTATAGCAATCTGTATCAAATTAGCCAGCTCTTGAGGGTGGTATGAACTTTTCACTGGTATTCGTAGGATCGGCAGATCGGCTGCTTGAAGTACCTCATTAACAAAGGCATCCCTCGCAATTCTCTCGCTTCTTGCGTGTGAGGAGTCATCAAGCTCGATGACTAACAGCGGAGCCACGGTTTGGCGATGACACAAGACGAAATCCACGTGCTTCGACATGACGCGGTTCATGTGCGTTTGGCGATTGGGAAGCGTCTCCGATAGCCAAAGCAAGTCGAGCAGCCTGACTTTAGGAAAAACGTGCAGATTTTCCCCCGCCGCTTGACGCAGGACCTCATAGAAACAGTGCTCAGCCTGAGACAGCAGATACCATTTCTTCCGATAGGGTAGACGGGGCGGCTCCTGGACGACATTGAGCCCATTTTCAGGTGGGTTGCCAAACCGCGGGAGCGTTAGGAGGCGAATAAGTCGGTTTCGTAGCAGGAGAAGAAGGATGAGGCCGGCCGCACCCAATAGGATGAACACAAATTGTTCGGGCGGGCTGAAGCGTTGTCCCCCTCTTGGCTTTTCATGGGACGGCGCTACTCGCGGGGTTGGAGAGTTAGGAATTCCTGGAGCCTCTCGCTGAGCCCTTGCCAAAACATCTCTTCCCGGGAAACAAATGACTGCCCAGCATGCAGCCCTTCATGGCAGTGATAGCCCCCACGTTGGCGATCATGATGGCATCCTTGGTCATCAAGGCCTCCGACGTGCGGCCAGCTTGGAAGAGCGGGCAGGACCACCCAGAGTAGGCTGAGGGCAACCGCGTAGGTAAGCCGGCATGCCATTGCGCCCTCCAGCAAAGGATGGGAACCCAACAAATCAGAGTATAGCCAGGCTCCCTAAGAAAAGCGATGCGATCCTCATTTTAGAAAAAACTAGGATATACCAGGGACCGGAGCGAATCCTCCGGAGGAGTGGAGCCTCACTTGAAACCTTTAACCCTCCATAAGCAGGGGCAGGCTGGCCTGAGCGCCGTTCATCACTCGGCCTGCCAGGCCCTTCAACTAACCCAAGGGACAGGCCCATTGGCGGCCTGTCCCGCCCCTCCTTCTTTGACCTCGGGGTGGAAGGGATGGCCACGGCCTTCATTTAAGGGGTGACATGGCCAAGAGCGAACTTCGCCGGAGGAGCAGGGT
>CAZKHY010000018.1:0-36107 GCA_964552455.1 uncultured Nitrospira sp. | reverse complement strand
GCCGGGAACGGGAGGGAACGTCAAAACCGGATGCTCACACCGCCCGTCAAGCCGTAACTCGGGGCTCCATCCGACAAGCCGATTTGCGTGGACAGGTTCATCCGCAGCGCCGGTGAGTGGGTGTAGCTGAGAGAAAACAGGAGGTCCTGTGGATTCTGGAACCCGTCCAGCAGCGCGCGCCACTCTTCGTAGTAGACGGCGAACGTCAGATCCTTCGTGAAGTTATAGCCGAGGCCGACATCGTAGTACCATTGATTGCGCAAGTCGATGCCGGGCGGCCTTCCGATGAACGTATAGCCGCCGTCCACGAAGCCCGCCCAGTTGCCCACCAGCGTCTTGGTCATCTCGAAGCCGAAGCCTTCGTCAAACTCCCCCGTCCCCAATCCCTTGTCCGCGTCGGCGGTGGGGATCTTGAGGCGGGCGGTCACGGCGATCTCCGGCAGGCTGTCCCCTTCGTCCACCACATAGTACCGGCCCCGCAGGACGACGTCGCCGAGCCCGCCGTTGGTGACCACGGGGTTGGGCGTGGTCGTCGGTTTCTTCCTGCCTCGCTGGGGGTGGAGCGCACCGCACTGGGCGTTTGTCTGGTTCGGGACCCCGCTCAACAGGGTCACCGAACAGTCGCCGGTGACGCTGACGTAGGGAACCACGAGCGAGATGTCCCCGTCACGAAACAGGCGCTGGAAGCTCAAGGGGAGATAGATCACGGTGGTGGTCGAGCCCTGGCCGTAGTCTCCGCTGGAATAGTTGGGCGTGAAGCTCACCTGCCACTTGTCCGCGGTCTTCTCCTCGGCTTTTTCCTCGGGCTTCTCGTCGGCCTGTGCGGAGGGGAGGGGGCCGGCTAGGAGAAGGAACCACGAAAGGCTCCAGGCAAGGGAGATTCGTGACGAGGATCCTTGGTTGGGCAGGGTCACTGCTGTGGCTTGCGAGATTGCACGAATTGCACGGGATGACCCGTTCGATCAAGACGAGGAATCCGTGCCGATCGGGGCCCGCCGACCTATTTGTGGAAGCGCTCCGGCTTCATGGGACGGTCCTGCCGGAACGGACGATCCGCGTGACCGCCGCTGCGGTCTTGCCGGTTGTCTTTGCTGGCTTGTTGGTCCTGGCGCAGGTCCCGCCCTTCCTCGGTCTTCTGTTGCTGGCTCTTCGTGTCGGTTTGTTGGCTTTGCCCGAGCGAGGGGCCGTCTTCCGTGCTGGAGGCATCCCGGTCGCTCTCCTCCGCCTGGGCGGGGCTTCCGACCTGCGCCACGGCAGGGCTGCTGAACCAGGTCAGGGCCAGGAAGGCCGAGAGGCAAAGTATCCATCGGTGCCCGCGGTGCCCGGTCATGACCATACCTCCCACGTCTTGCCCGATTGAGAGGTCCTTCCACAGAGAAAATAGCACAAAGGGGAAAAAGAAGAAATGCCGCGAGCCGGTCGGTACGCGTCTTGGGGGCCGCGCGATTCCGCCAGGGGTAACTCCACCGCACCGCACATCCCCGGCCTCCGTTGACGGGGTCTGCCGCAACCCCTATGATGCGGTCGTCATGAGCGGTTCTAACCAACGTGGGCAGACCCGGTTGACGACGGTCCTTCTGCTGATCGGCTTGGTCGTGGCCGGTGTCTGGGCCTGGAAACGCGTCCCCCCCGAGACCAAGGACTACTTCGTTGAGCATACGGTCCCGATCGTCTTGGCGGGCCTGGCGGTCGGGCTGTTTCTCTGGTGGACGGCTGCCAGGATCAGGCGCCGTCGCACGATTCGGGCCGAGCGGGACCGCCTGATGGCCAGGTTTGAGCAGGCTACGGCAAACGAGAAGCGGCTGGAGCTGGCTTTTGCGTTGATCGAGCTGAACGGCTACAAGTTGAGCGGGCTGGAGCGGGTCGCTCCGGCCATGCGGGAGCTCTTCACGACCACCATGAAAACCGCGCTGGGCGACAAGCAGCACCGGCTGCGGGGGATGGCGGCGAGCCACCTGGGCGTCCTCCAGGACAAGAGCGCGCTCCCCCTCCTGCTGTCGGCCTTGGAGGATGATCACGCCTACGTCCGGGCCTGCGCGGCGCTGGCTCTGGGCCGGATGCGGGCGAGCGAGGCGAAGGGGAAGCTGGAGCAGGTGAAGGACGAGGACTGGGATCAGACGGTGCGCAGCCGGGCCCGCGAGGCGCTGGAGCGGATCGAGTGAAGCGTGAAGAAAGAAGGGCTCTTGTGAACGACGCTGCACGAGATACGAGCGACGTTAGGAAGGCACCCAGTCGAGGACCACGATTTCGGGCGGGCAACTCAAGCGAATCGGCAGCATCGACCAGCCGAGTCCCCGGTTCACGTAGAGCCGGTGCCCGTTGCTCTGATGGTGGCCGGCCGATCTGTTGCTGCATCCGTAAGGCAGCCAGAAGGGGCGCAGGAACGGGAACCGCCATTGGCCTCCGTGGCTGTGGCCGCAGAGGACCAGGTCCACGGCATGCCGGTGGTCCAGGTGGTCGAGTACGTTGGGCGCGTGGGCCAGCAGGACCGTAAAGCGGCCGGGCGTCCTCGGCGGAATGCACCGGAGGTCGGCGCGGTGCAGGGACGGATCATCCAGCCCGACGATCCCGAGCTCGCCCCCGGCCGTCGGGACACCCATCACCTGGTTGATCAACAGATGGAGCTTGTGCCGATCCGCCAGCTCGGTGAACTGGTGCAAGGGCACGCCGCTGTAATGGTCATGGTTGCCCAAGGTGAGAAAGACCGGGGCCAAGCTGCGAAGACCGGCCAGGAACCGGAAGAGGTGAGGCAGGCCGTCCGAGACGGTCAGAAGATCGCCGGTCACAAAAATCCAGTCCGGTTTCAGACCGGCGATCGTCTCGAGGACAGAGTCATGGCGCGCATGGTAGCGGTCCAGGTGCAGGTCGCTGATCTGCACGGCCCTGCGACCGGCCAGGGGCGCATGGCGACAGGCAATGCGGGTCACCTCCGCCCTGGCGTGACCGACCTCGGAACCGGGGAACAGGTTGAAGAGGTGGTGGAAGGGGAGGGAGAGCCGGTGGGCCAGCGCAAGCCGGGCCCGTCTGGGCCAGCGCAGCGGGAGCGCGATCATTCGGAGACCCTGTTGAGGACGGCCCGGTCCCGGCTGGTGAACCGGTAGCCCTTGTCGTAGAGGATGCCCATGCTGGTCATCAGAACGTCGAGCCCGCCGGCTTTGCGGATCGCATCGAACTTTGCATTGAGGGCGGCGAGGTGGACGGCAGGGGGCCGGCCTGTTTCGTACAGGAGGCCGAAGGATTCCAGGATGTCCTGCAGCTCGGCGGCGCTGTAGTGCCCGTCATCGTTGCGGTCTCCCACCAGGGCAAACTCGTAGAACGTAAGGCTCAGGGCCAACGACGACTGCGTGCGGCTGAAGTCTTCCCTCGCTGCGTCCAATCCGCCGGGATAGCGCGTGCGGCACTCGGCCGTCTCCAGCGCGTTCCACCCTGGCTGAAGGCCGGCCCGGAAAGACACGCCCTGAACCCCCGGTTTCGGCGGCTTTTTCTGGAGCTGTTTGTAAAACCATTCCGTGCAGGTCTGGGCTTCGGCAAAAAACAACTTGTCCGACTGGATCTGCCGCTGGATGTGGGCGGTAAAGGGACCGAACACGTTGACGTTGTCGGGGAGCTCGGCCGCCAGCCCCGGGGGAACGGGGAGCCACAGACCGGGGAGCAGTGGTACGATAGAGAGCCAGGCCCGGAGCTTTGTCCGGATTGACGAGGCTGTCGCGGCTGAGCGCAGGTTCCGAGCAGTCATACAAAAAGTATACCATAAGACCGTGGACAAGGTGGCTGCATGAGGCTCTCGCGTGGCTGAGGAAATGTTGCCGTTTTTGACTGAATCGGTGCCGGGCATCGGGGGCAGGATCAGGGCCGTACCGGAAGATTTCCGTGTCGAGGAACGGCCCCTCTACCTGCCCTGTGGCTCAGGCGAGCACCTCTATCTCCGTGTCACCAAGCGCGGACTCTCTACGCCCCAGATGGTCGCACGCTTCGCATCCACCTGGGGGGTCAAGGCCCGCTGCATCGGGGTCGCGGGGCTCAAAGACGCCAACGCGGTGACCACCCAGATGGTGTCGGTGCAGGGGGTTTTGCCTGAGGCGATCGCGAGGCTGAGGCCGGACGATCGGATTCTCTCGATCGAGGTGCTGGACCGCCACCGCAACCGTCTGAGGACCGGCCACCATGCCGGCAATGTCTTTCATCTCGTGATCCGGGGAGTCCGACCCTGCGCGGGCGAATCGGTGCCGCTGATTTTGGAAGAGCTCTCGCGACGAGGCCTCCCCAACTATTTCGGTCCGCAGCGACAGGGCCGGGAAGGGCTCAATTACCAGGTTGGCGCGGAACTGCTCCTGGACGGGACGCGGCGAGCCAGGATGCCGAAGCCCAAACGTCTCTGGTACCTCAATGCGTACCAGTCCTATCTCTTCAACCGGATCCTGGCCCGTCGGATCACCAGGATCGACCGGGTTCTGGCGGGAGACTGGGCGATGAAGCACGACAACGGCGCCTGCTTCCCGGTGGAGGATCCCATCGTGGAGCAGCCGCGGGCCGATGCCTTCGCGATCAGTCCCACCGGGGTTCTGTTCGGCTCCCGGGCGCCCTGGGCCTCCGGCGAGCCGGGCGACATCGAACGGGCCGCCGCGGCCGACCTGGGTGCCACGCCGGAAGCCTTGAGTCAGGCGGCCAAGGACTGCGGATTCCGCGGCGAGCGTCGATCCCTCCGGGTCAAGCTCGAGCAGTTGGACTGGTCCCTCCGCGGCGACGTCCTGCATCTGTCGTTCGCGTTGCCGCCCGGTTCCTATGCCACGAGCCTGTTGCGCGAGCTGATGAAAGGGGACGATCAGGGACGGCTGTAAGACGCGGGCTCCTGGCGGCGAAGACCGTAAGGAGGCGTGCTAAGATAAAACCAAGCGGTGCACAATAATATTGAAGCGGAGCGTGACATGATGCCGGCGCAAGAAACGGTCGTGCTCCACGGCCACATCATCGATTCGCTGATTCTGGCGAAAGTCCTGGATACCATCCTGATGATGGGCGGGACTTTCGATTTGAAGGAGGTGCGGATCGGAGCGAGTCGGGAAGAACCGTCGTTCGCCAGGGTGCTGGTCAAGGCGTCGTCCGCCGGTCCGTTGATGGACATCCTCGAGGCCATCCAGCCGCACGGGGCGTCTGTCGAACGGCAATCGGATTGCACGGTCGAAGCGGCGTCGGCCGACGGCATCTTCCCCGAGACCTTCTATGCGACGACGCACTTGCCCACGCAAATTCGCCTGCAGGGCCGGTGGATCGACGTCGAGGCAATCGAAATGGACGTGGGAATCACGGTCACCCCCGATTTCTCCAGGGCCAGGGCGGTTCCGATGGGGGAGGTCCGGAAAGGGGATTGGATCGTGACCGGACGGGACGGCATCCGCGTGGTCCCGCTGGAACGGCCGAAGGAGCGGGACGTATTCAGTTTCATGGAGGCGCAGGTTTCGGCGGAGCGTCCGCACGGCTACATCATTGCCGACGTGGCCCAGCGGATGCGAACGCTCAAAACCGGCCGGGAAGCGGGACGCGAGGGATGCCTCGTCTTGCTGGCCGGCGGGCCAGCCATCATCCACGCCGGAGGCCGCGAGGCCCTGACCTGGCTGATCGAATCGGGGTTCATCCAGGTCCTCTTCGGCGGCAATGCCCTGGCGGCCCATGACATGGAGGCGTACCTCTATGGAACGTCGTTGGGCTATGCCCTGTCGGCCGGCCGTGCGGTCCCGCACGGCCATGAGCACCACCTGCGGACCATCAATCGCATCCGCGCGATCGGCAGCATCGAGGAGGCGGTCAAGTCCGGGGTGGTGGCGGAGGGCATCATGGCGGCCTGCGTCCGGCAGGGCGTCCGGATGGTGCTGGCCGGAACGATCCGCGACGACGGGCCCCTGCCGGGCGTGATCACGGACTCGGTCGGGGCACAGGCGGCCATGCGCGCGGCGCTGCCGGGCGTGGGGCTGGCGCTGCTGGTCGCCTCCACGCTCCATGCGGTGGCCACCGGCAATCTGTTGCCGGCCACGGTGCCGACGGTCTGCGTGGATGTGAACCCGTCCGTGCCGACCAAGCTGGCCGACCGGGGCAGCTTCCAGGCCGTCGGCTTGGTCATGGACGCCGCGTCCTTCCTGCGCGAACTGGCGCGCGAGTTGGGGTGGCGCGCATGAGCCGATTATTGGTCTGTCCGCCGGACTACTTCAGCATCGACTACGAGATCAATCCCTGGATGCGCCTGTCCAATAGAGTCCACCCGCAACGGGCCCGCGAACAATGGCACGGGTTGATGCAGGTGCTGGAAAAGGACGTCGGGGCGACCCTGGAGCGGATGACGCCGGTGCCGGGGTTGCCCGACATGGTCTTCACCGCCAACGCGGGGAGCGTCTGCGGTCGGAGGGCTGTACCCAGCCGGTTTCGGCATCCGGAGCGGCAGCGCGAGGAACCCTACTTCGAAGCCTGGTTTCGCGATCACGGCTACGAGGTGGAGAAGCTGGAAGGGGATCTTTATTTCGAAGGGGCCGGCGATCTCCTGGGATTTCGCGACGCTGCCTGGTTCGGCGGGTATCGTCAGCGCAGCGACATTCGGGCATACCTGCGGCTCAGCAATATTTTCGGCCGCGAGATCATGCCGGTCGAGCTCGTGGACAGACGCTTCTACCACCTGGATACCTGCTTCTGTCCGCTGAGCGGGGGCGAGCTGCTCTACTATCCGCCGGCCTTCGACTCCTATGCCCAGGCGGTCATTGCGGACCGGATCGGCGAGGCGTTGCGTCTCGTGGTGACGGAGCAGGAGGCCCTCCGCTTCGCCTGCAACGCGGTCTGCGTGGGCAAGCACGTGGTCCTGCCTTCCGGCTGTCCCCGGACGTCGGCCGTGCTGGAGGCCCGCGGGTACGAGCCTCATCCGACTCCCCTCGATGAGTTCATGAAGGCCGGCGGATCCGCCAAATGCCTGACCCTGGCGCTGGACTGAACCAAAAGAGCTGATGGCGTATAGCTGATGGCGAATGGCCAGAAATCTTCATCGGCCTCTTGCCATCGGCCATATGCCATAAGCTATCGGCTCTTTTTTCTGAAGAGCCACGAAAAGTAAAACCCTGCCACGGCGATCGTCACCAACTCGATGGTGATCAACAGCCGGCTGACGATCCCTGTGCGGCCAGACCCGCCCGTACTGTCTTCGGGGGGATTCAGGATGAAATGAAAACCGAGGAACTCGGGGGGCTGCCCCGGCGCGGTTTCCCAAGGGGGAAACAGGCCGGCCAGGATCAAGAGCCCCACCATCAGGTAGAGCACCGTGATGTTCATCTCTTCCGCTTCCTGGCTCGGGGCGGGAAAGGATGTGCCCTGGCTGGTTCCGGGCGGCTGGACCGGCTTTCCGCAACGGATACAAAATCGGTTCGACTCCGCCAGTTCCTGGCCGCAGGCGTTGCAGAGAATCATGCTCGCTCATCCGTTCGCATGCCGATGACGGTGCCGCTACAGGGTACCGCGAAGCCTCGTTCGTTTCCAGGGCAGTCCGTTCGGGATATCGACCGGCTCATCATACAGGCTCCGTTTTTTGCAGCTTGCGCATGCGAATGTCTTGGGGTACAGTACCCCGCATATGGTAGGGGTTAGGTTCGGGCAACCCCAAATCTTGATGGCCCCTTTGTTTTGCACGGCGTTGTTGAAACGTTGTTGAAAAAGGATGCGACGCCAACCAAAGCCTGATGTGACGCACACCCGTTCACCCGCTTCGGATGCTCGGGCAGTCTCCCTGAAGCTGAGGCTTGTGGTCCTCCTCTTTCTCCTCCCTCTCTTGGTTGTGGCCGGCTGGCTGCTGACTCGCGCCAACGAGGCGCTCACGCAATCACGGCAGACTCATGCTCAGGCGGTCGCAGCGGACACGATCGACAGTCTGGATCGTCTGCTGGATGAACGGCGAAAAGACGTCGTGACCATGGCGGGGCTGCCGGCGGTCCGGACCTTGGATCATGCCCAGCTCCCGTCGATCCTGGATTCCCTGGTCACCGGCTCGTCACCCTATTACAAGCTGGGTCTGGTTGCGGATTGGCAGGGGCGTGTGATCGCGGTCAACCGGGTGGATGGCGCCAGCCAGCCCATTCCCTCCGCCCAGCTCATCGGCCAATCGGTCGCCGGGGAGCCGTGGTTTGTGGAGACGGTCCAGGCGACGCATCCGGTCCGGTTTGAGGACTTTCACGTCGATCCGCTTCTTCAAGCCATGTCCTCGGACGGGCAGGCGGTCTTGAGCCTGTCCGTTCCTGTTGTGAACGACGAGAGAGCCGTAGTGGGCGTTCTCTCGGTTCGTCTGGCCTCCGACCCCTTGAGGGAAATTTTGATGAGCCGGCTGCAAGGGAACTCCTCCACCGGACCTGCTGCCCTGGCCTTGCTGAATCAACAGAGCCAGTCGTTCCTGGCCACCCCCGGTCTGTCTCAGTCCGGCATTGCCTTGCTTGCGACTGCCGGGTCCAGGGGGTTCCTGGACTCGGTGGGCCTGAACTGGCGAGCGCAGGTCTATGGGCTTCCGAATCAGGTTCTTCTGCCCTCACCACAACGCATCCTGTTGGGAGTGGCTCTGGGGTTGCTGCTGGCCGGAGCCGGGATTGCCTGGGCGACCGACCGTCACGTGCTCGAACCGATGCGCAAGCTGACCCGGCAGCGGGGGGGACAGCCAGGTCCGCACGATGTCGCGCGCAAGCAGGAAGCGAAGGCAACGGTGACGTCGACGGATGGCGGAGCCAGCCGCGACCTCGAATCGGCGGTTCAATCCCGGACCCAGGAGCTGAACAAGGTTCGCGAGGAGCTGCAGAAAGAAATCGCTGAACGTGTCCGGCTGGAAGAGGCGTTGCGTCAGGCCCAAAGCCAGTCGGAACAGCGAATTTCCAAACGCCCCCTCAGCCTGGCCAGGACCAGCGAGGCGCTGCAGGCCGAAATCGCCGAGAGCAAATAATAGTAGAAGGGGATTTTTCAGTCGATCAGCGTTGCCGGGGCTTGTCTTGAGAGGACGCTTTGCTTCGAAGGGTTGTCAGGTAGGCGAGCAGATCGGTGATTTCCTCGTCCGTCAGCAACGTATCCGGAAACATCCCTGTGCTGGAGTGGCCTTTTCGAATAAGATTGAATCGCTCGTCGTCGGTTTTCAGGGTCAGCCGGCCTGGATTTCGAAGATCGGTCGGCTTGGGATGAAGGTTGTTGATGATCTCGATCGTTTGCGGAGCCAATCGGGGCAGCCGGTCAATGCGTCCGTCTTCCCCATGACAGTAGAAGCAAATCCCCTTACCGTTGAATAGATTCCTGCCCCGTTCTGCGTCCCCCTGTCCTCGCTCCATGGTTGCCCCACCGGATGGGCCGGCCCAGGTACTGGGGGCTGGTTCGAAGGGGAATTCGACCAGACAGCTTCCCACGAAGAAAGCTCCCAGAAACGTAAGCCCTCGTATCACGCTATGGACCGTCAGGGTCATCGCCACATTCTCATTGCTATCGCAGGTTCCAAAAGCCGGGAGCGGGTAGATTGTAACCCCCCCGGCCGATCCAGTCAAAAATGATCGGAACAGGCGGAGGCGGGTGATACTTTCATTGACAGTCTGTCCGGGGGGTTCCTATAATCCGGCGCTTCGTCAACTGCTGACGTTGGGCGGAATGTCGCTCATGGCCGAGGCCAAATGGATCAGATGAATCAAACAGGACAGAAGGCGCCCAAGGCGGCGGTCATCGGGGCCGGGGCCTGGGGAACGACCCTGGCGCGCCATCTGGGCGAGAAGGGCACGCCCGTCCGGCTCTGGGCCTACGAGCCGGAGGTGGTGGAGGCAATCCGCGAGAAGCGGGAAAATACGCTGTACCTGCCCGGGGTCCTGATCCCGCCTTCCGTCTCGCCGACCGGCTCCCTGGCGGAGGCGGTCCAGGGGGCGGAATGGCTGATCTTTGTCGTGCCGTCCCATGCGGCGCGGTCGGTGTTGCAACAGATCGGCCCCCTGCTGACGGCACCCATCCCGCTGCTGAGCGCGACGAAGGGGATTGAGGAAGAAACGCTCAAACTGATGACCCAGGTGATGCAGGACACGCTGCCCCCCTCCCTTCACCATTCGATGACGGTGCTGTCCGGCCCCAGTTTCGCGGCGGAGGTCTGCAGCGGCCGTCCCACGGCCGTCACCTTGGCCGGCCAGGACCAGGAACTGGTCCGGCGGCTGCAGGGCTGGTTGATGACTCCTGTCTTTCGCGTCTACGGAGGGACGGACCTGATCGGCGTGCAACTGGGCGGGGCCTTGAAGAATGTCATGGCGCTGGCCGCCGGGGTGGTGGAGGGTCTGGGGCTCGGCCACAATGCCAGGGCGGCTTTGATTACGCGGGGCCTGGCCGAGATGATCCGGCTGGGGGGGGCGATGGGGGCAACCCCGCATACCTTCTACGGCCTGTCCGGCATGGGAGATCTGGTCCTGACCTGCACCGGCCCCCTCAGCCGCAATTACACGGTGGGGCTCCGGCTTGGTCGTGGGGAAAGCCTGTCCGTGATTTTGAAAGACCTGCGGGCGGTGGCCGAAGGGGTGCGGACGTCCCGCGCGGCGCTCGGGTTGGCCGGTCGGTATGGCGTAGAAATGCCGATTGTCCGCGAGGTCTGCGCCGTGCTCTTCGACGGGAAGCCCTGCCGGCGCGCGGTGGCGGACCTGATGGAACGGGGGCCGAAAGAGGAAACGGGAGCGTAGAACGCGCGCGCCATGGATCAGAATCTCCTCAAGCGATTGTTGCAGGCGGTGCAGGCCGGCAAGCTGGATGTGGCGGAGGCCCTGGAACGGCTGCGCACGCTTCCCTCCGAAGATCTCGGCTTCGCCTCCGTCGATCATCACCGCTCCATCAGGCAGGGGTTTCCCGAAGTGATCTTTTGCGAGGGCAAGACCCGCGCGCAGGTCCTGGCCATAGCGCGGGGCCTCTTGAAAAAAGGCGGGCCTCTCCTGGCGACCAGGGTCGAGCCCGACATGGCCGGCACGCTCCTGAAGCTTGATCGGCGCGCGGTCTACCACGAGCTGGCCCGCTGCCTGGTGGTGCAAAAAGGAAAACCTCGGGACAAGGGCGACATCCTGGTGGTGACGGCCGGGACCGCCGACATTCCGGTGGCGGAGGAGGCGCGGGTGACGGCCGAGGTGATGGGCAGCCGCGTCGAGGTGCTCTACGACGTGGGAGTGGCGGGAATTCACCGAGTCCTGAAGCGTCATGACCGGCTGTTGCGGGCCCGGGCGCTGGTGGTCGTCGCGGGGATGGACGGAGTGCTGCCCAGCGTGGTCGGCGGCCTGGTGGACCGGCCGGTGATCGCCGTTCCCACCAGCCGGGGCTATGGGGCGAGCTTCGGAGGCTTGGCGCCCCTGCTCACGATGCTCAACTCCTGCGCCTCGGGGGTGGGCGTGATGAACATCGACAATGGGTTCGGGGCCGGGTGCCTCGCGCACCGGATCAACATGCTGGGCGAGACGTGAGCAAGGAAGCTATCAGCCGTCAGCAATCAGCTTATGGGGAAAAAGACCGGATTTTTTCTTGCTGAAAGCTGATCGCTGAAAGCTAACGGCTGACAGCTTATTTCACTTCGACGATTCCGCGTTTCGGCCAGGATACCATGTGGGTTCTGGGCCCCTTCTCCCCGACAGCCAGGAGCTTCGCCTTCACTTCGTAGCTGTACTTTCCACGTTCGACCACTTGCTGGCTCTGGTCCGTGCCGTCCCAGGTCAAGGTGACGGCGACGCGGGGTTTGGCTCCCGGCTGCGCGTCGGTGGCCTGAGCAGAGGACGGCGAGGATTGACCCTGAGCCCCCACCGGCTGGCGGATCGAGAGAAATCGCATGGAACGCTTGGACGGAGAGCTGATCAGGGACGACACCTCCAGGATGGTGGCGCCATCGAGATCCTTGGGCAGTTCGACCTCGATTGAAAAGTCGAGCGGGCCGGTTTGCGGGGAGTAGGAAGCGGGAGAGGGGTTGACCGAGAGGATCTTGAGGTCCGGCTGGGGCCGATGGACCTGCTTCCGCTTCGCTTCCGCCGGGTCGTCCAGCAGCAGGGGACTCAGCAGGCACAGGATCAGACTTGCCAGTACGGCCAGGGCTTGTCGATGCAACAGGGAGGATGGAATCAGCAAGAGGGTTCCGGACTGAGTTCGAGGCGTCATGAACCTGGTTCTCGGGCGGCAAGCAAGCTGGGCCCTCCCATCGTGAAGACCACCGTCAGCCCGTGGATAGCATAGGGCGTCCTGGCTGTCAACAAGCTGAAGCCTCATCGCCGACAGCGCCTGCCCGACTACGCATTGCTGTCCGGTGAAGGCTTACGCTAAGATGGGCCGCGTTTGCGCGACCATGACCGTGGAGTCGTCGTGACCCTTCTTCATTTCGACTGTTTCTCCGGAATCAGCGGGGACATGATCCTCGGGGCGCTGGTGGATGCCGGCCTGCCCTTGAAGGAGTTGGCACGCGGCCTCCAGTCGCTGCGGGCGGGGGAATATGTCCTGCGGTCGAAGAAAGTCATGCGGGGCGGGTTGCAGGCGACCAAAGTGGACGTGGTGATAAGAGACGGCTTCCGTTCTCCGCTGTCGCTGGGCGCGATCAGGCGGACCGTCCGGTCGAGCCGCCTCCCGGCACCGGTGAAAGACCGCTGCCATGACGTCTTTGATCGGCTCGCTCGAGCGGAGGGGGTCGCTCATCGAGTCAGCCCGACGCAGGTCCAGTTCCATGAGGTCGGGGTCGTGGACTCGCTCGTGGACGTGGCCGGGGCGCTGCTGGGTTGCTCCCTCCTGGGCATCGAGCGCGTGACCGCGTCCCCCGTGAACCTCGGCTCCGGGACGATCACCAGCGCGCACGGGCTCTTGCCGGTGCCAGGGCCGGCGGTCGCGGCGCTGGCTCGTTCGCTTCCGGTTTACAGCTCCGGTCCGGCCAGGGAGCTGACGACTCCCACCGGCCTCGCGATCCTGAGCACGCTGGCGCAGACCTACGGTCCGCTGCCGCTGATGTGCCCGACGGCCGTCGGTTGTGGGGCCGGCACCGCCGACCCGGATGAATGGCCCAATGTGCTGCGGGTGTTTCTCGGCGAGCCGTTCCGGGCTTTCGGTTCTCGTTCAGCAGGCGGGATCGACGCGGTGGTGCAAGTGGAAACGAACCTGGACGACCTGAACCCCCAGGTCTATGACACGGTCATGGACCGGCTCTTCGCCGCCGGCGCCCTGGACGTAACGCTCACGCCCGTCATCATGAAACAGGGGCGCCCCGGAGTCCTGCTGGCGGCGCTGGCTCCGCGGGGGAAGGCGGACGCGGTGGCGGGCGTCATGGTGCGGGAGACGACGACGCTGGGCGTCAGACTGCACGAGGTGAACCGACTGGTCCTCCCGCGGCACGTCGAAACGGTCCGGACAAAGGGAGGGGTTGTGCGCGTGAAGGTGGCCAGAACGCAGGAAGGACAAGTGAAGGCCGCCCCCGAGTACCGGGACTGCAAGAGGATCGCGGAACGGACGGGGAGGCCGGTGCGCGAGATTCTGGAGGAAGCCATGCGGGTCTTTCAGAGAGCCGGCGGCCGCAACAAGGTCTCAACCCGGAGTCGCTCGTGACGGTTCTGCTGTATTTCTTGCTGTTCGTCGCCTCCGTGGTCGTGACCCTGGGAGGCTGTGCGCTCTTTACCAACGGGATCGAATGGTTGGGCAAACGGATGAAGGTGCCGGAAGGAGCGGTCGGCAGCATCTTTGCCGCGGTGGGCACGACGCTGCCGGAGACTTCCATCCCGATCATCGCGATCTTTTTCGGGACGGGCCAGGAGCGGACGGAGGTGGGTCTGGGGGCGATCCTGGGGGCGCCCTTCATGCTCAGCACGCTCGTTTTGCCGCTGTTGGCCGGCTTGTTGCTGCTCTATGCCAGGCTCGGCAAGCGGGGCTCCGCCTTCAGGCTGGATTACGGAGAGGTGCGGCTTGATTTACAATTCTTCCTGGTCGCCTACGGGCTGGCGGTGGCTTGCGTGTTTTTGCCCTCCCGCCCCCTCCACTATCTGGCCGCCGGGCTCCTGATCGCTTTGTATGTTTTTTATGTCAAAGTGAAGTTTTCCGGCGCGCAACAGGAGGAATCGGCGCTCGATCCTCTTTTCTTCGCCCGCAAGTCCGGCAAGCCGCCCTACGGTCTGATCGGCCTGCAAGGGCTGGTCGGACTCGTGGGGCTGGCCGCCGGCGCGCACTTGTTCGTGACGGCCGCCAAGGAGATGTCGGCGGCCATGCACGTGTCGCCGCTCCTGTTGGCCCTGCTCATCGCGCCGCTCGCGACCGAGCTGCCGGAGATGTCCAACAGCTTCCTGTGGCTCTACCGGAAAAAGGACGCCCTCGCGGTCGGGAATGTCACGGGGGCCATGGTCTTTCAGGGCACCTTCCCTGTGTCGGTGGGCCTGATCGGGACGGAATGGACCTTGGCCCCCAACGCGCTGGCGACCATGGGGCTCGCTCTGCTGGCGGTGGGGCTGAACTTCGCGCAGCTGCTCCGGGGCGGCCATTGGCGGCCCTGGCTGCTGGGCATGAACGCCTTGCTCTACCTCGGGTTCACCCTGTATCTCTACGCAGCGTGAAGTCATGGCGAAGGTCATGTCGAAAGGCGACCGGCGGCCGATCCTGGGCCTGACCATGGGCGATCCGGCCGGCATCGGTCCGGAGGTGATCGCGAAGGCTCTGGCCAGGCCCGAAGTCTTCCGGCTGTGCCGTTCCATGGTCATCGGCTCCAAGCCAGTGATGGAGCGGACCGTTCGGGCCCTTCGTCTGCCCCTGAAGGTGGTCGAGGTCGCAGGCCATGACGGGCGGCTGGATCGTCGGGGCGAGCTGCCGGTGCTGGACCCGCTGGAGCAGCCGCTCGACCGGTTCGAGGTGGGAAAGATCTCCAAGCGGTGCGGCGCGGCCTCGGTGGCCTTCATTATCAAGGCGGTCGAGCTGGCGCAAGCACGTTGCATCGATGCGATCGTCACGGGACCGATCAACAAAGAAGCGATCAATAAGGCCGGGCACGATTATCCCGGACACACGGAGCTCCTGGCCGATCTGACCCATAGCAAAGAAGTCGGCATGATGATCCTGGGGGGACCGTTGAAGATCATGTTCGTCACTACCCATGTGGCGATCCGGGACTTGCCGAAAGCCCTGAACCAGGCTCGCGTGGGGCGGGCGATTCGCCTGGCCGACAAGGCGCTGCGCGAGTATTTCGGCATAGCCAGGCCGAAGATCGGCGTGGCGGCGTTGAACCCTCATGCCGGCGAAGGAGGCCTCTTCGGCGACGAGGAGCGGGCCCACATCCTGCCGGCGTCGCGCCGCGCCAGAGCCGCCGACATCCGGGCCAGCGATCCGTTGCCGGCCGATACCCTGTTCGGGAAGGCCGTGCGCGGCGACTATGACGGCGTCGTGGCCATGTACCATGATCAGGGCCTGATTCCGCTCAAGCTGATGGCGTTCGGCCGGTGCGTGAACCTGACGGTCGGACTGCCGATCATCAGGACCTCGGTGGACCACGGCACGGCCTTCGACATTGCCGGCAAGGGGATGGCCGATCCGGGCAGCTTGCTCGAAGCCATCACACTCGCAGCGAGGCTGGCCGTGATGCGGGGTCGATTCTCAGGCTGAAAGGAGTATCAAGAATGTCCGACGGCAAGCAAGCAGCCCTCGACTTCATCCAGGCCCAGATCAAGGAGCTGGACGAACTGTTCCTGCGGGCGACGAAAGATCTCAACACGGTGGCCGGGGCCGAACGCGTGGCCAAGTGGAAGGTGCGGCTGGTCCCCCTGCTGGCCCAGCATGTAGGGCAGCAGGAGGCCAAGCGGTTCGCAGACATCAAGACCGGCCCCTCCTTTACGAACGATCTCCTGGAAGAGCTGGGCGATGACGTCGAGGTCTATCGGGAGTTCCTGGTAGCCTTGGCCGAGCAGATCAAAAAGACGCCGTAACCGGTGGCCCTTGCCCGATGCCCCCTTCTCCTCCTCGCCCTTTGAAGCGCCTCGGCCAGCATTTTCTGGTTGATCCGAACATCGTCCGCAAGATCGTGGCGCTGGCTCACCTGGGACCGGAGGACACGGTTCTGGAAATCGGGCCGGGCCGCGGGATGCTGACCCGCCCCCTCTGCGCGGCAGCCGGCAAGGTGATCGCCGTCGAGCTGGACCAGAAGCTTGCAGCCTACGTGAAGGAGCAGCTCGGTGATTGTCCGAACCTCGACCTCAGGGTCGGCGACGCGCTGGAATTCCCCTATGAGACGCTGCCCGAGGGGACGGTCGTGGCGGCCAATCTGCCCTATTACGTATCCACTCCGTTGTTGTTCAAGCTGCTGGAAGCCAGGTCCCGGATCGCCCGCATGGTCCTGATGCTCCAGACCGAGGTGGCTCGGCGGCTGGTGGCGAAACCGGGATCGGGCGATTACGGCATCCTGTCGGTGCTGACACAGTTTGCGGCGGAGGCGTCACTGGCCTTTCAAGTTTCGCCCGGCTGCTTCCGCCCGAGGCCGGAAGTCGGTTCGGCTGTCGTATCCCTGATCACGCGGAAGCAGCCTTCGGTGCCGGTGGAGAATGAGGCCCGATTTGTCAGGACCGTGCGCGCTGCCTTCGCCCACCGCCGGAAAACTCTTGCCAACTCCCTGCGTGACGAAGGTCTGCCGGCTGAGCAGATCGCCCAAGCCTTGGCGCGTGCCGGAATCGCTCCGTCCCGGCGGGCCGAGACCCTGTCGATCGAGGAATTCGCCCAACTGGCCAATGCTCTACGGAATGAAGGTTCGGTGCTCGGGTAAGTGGTCAGCGACCGGCATTCGGCTATCAGGGAGAGGGGCCGCTTGGGCTGATAGCTGATGGCTGACAGCTTGTTTTTTTTGTGCTACCATGCCGCGCATGGGTGTATCCACCACGGCGAAGCGCGGTGACGCCCGCCCGGCTTCTCGTGAACCCTCCCATCTGAAACATGAGGTGATCGGTGTCCTGCTGATCACCGCCAGCCTGCTGACCCTCCTGAGTCTCGTGTCCTACTCGCCGACGGATCGCCTTCTCTTTGCCGCCGACCCTGCTGAACCCGCTTCTCCTATAACCAGGAACATGATCGGGACCGTGGGGGCCACGCTGGCAGCCGGCCTCTTTTGGCTGGTGGGGGGGGCTGCCTATCTTTTACCTTTCCTGCTGGCGATGCTGGGTGCCCGTTGTTTCGTGGAGGGGGCCCTTTCGGTCGCGCTTCGCAGCGCCGGCGGCTCCCTGGCGGCCCTGCTGTTCCTGAGCGGTCTTCTGCACTTGGAAATGGCTGCCGTGCCGACCCTCGCCAGCGGCTGGGTCTACCGCGGGATGGGAGGCGGCGCGCTCGGACAAGTCCTCGCCGGAAGTTTGCGCAATTACTTCGCCAGCACCGGCGCCCACATCCTCGTCCTGGCCGGGCTGGTGGTCTCGCTCCTGCTGGCCACGCCCATGTCGCTGGCCGAGCTCTGGCAACGGATGCCCGGCTGGTGGGCCAAGCTCAACGAAATAGCCTTGGCCCTCCTGCCGGAACAATCCGAAAAGGCCGAGCGGCCGGAGAAGGTCAGAAAATCCAAACCCAAGCCGGTCAAGATCAATCGCCCCGCTGAACCGGCCGAGATGCCGCGGATGGAAACGGCGCCCGTTGAAGAGCCTCCGCCGGTTGCGATCAGCCAGGAGAAGCCGGCCAGGAAGGCCCTTGCGGGGCCTGAGAAGGAGGATGAAGAACGGCCGGTTGTGGCGGCCGGTGTGGCTGCGACCGGCTACGTGCTGCCGGATCCGAGGGAGTTGCTCACCGATCCCTCAGGCACGCTGGATCGGATGAGCGACGAAGAGCTCAAGGCCCAGTCCGAGGTCCTGACGAAGGCGCTCCAGAGTTTCGGGATCGAGGGGAAGGTCACCGAGGTCCATCCGGGCCCGGTCGTGATCATGTACGAGTTTGAACCGGCGCCGGGGGTGAAGGTGGTCCGGATCGTCAACCTGGCCGACGACCTGGCCCTCGCGCTCAAGGCCGAGAGTCTTCGGATCGTCGCCCCGCTGCCGGGCAAGTCGGTGGTGGGAATCGAAGCGCCGAACCGGTACCGCGAGACCGTCTCGCTCAAGGACGTGATGACCAGCGAGTCCTTCGTCAAGGCCCAGTCCCGGAGCAAGCTGGCCCTGGCGCTGGGGAAGGACATTTTCGGGAAGCCGGCGACGGCCGACCTCAAGTCCATGCCGCACCTGCTGGTGGCAGGGGCGACGGGCGCGGGCAAGAGCGTGGGGCTGAACACCATTCTGATGAGCATCCTCTTCTCGGCCAGGCCGGACGAGGTCAAGCTCCTGCTGATCGATCCCAAGATGCTGGAGCTGAAATCCTACGAAGGCATTCCGCATCTGCTGCGGCCGGTGATCACGGACGCCAAGTCGGCGGCGCGCGGGCTGGGCTGGGTGGTGCAGGAAATGGAGCGGCGCTACAAACTGCTGGCCGAGGCCAACGTCCGCAACATCGACTCCTACAACCGGCTGGTGGCGGAGGAGCAAGGGGTCCCGCCGAAGGCGGGGGACAAGAAGGAGCCGGAACCGGCTGACCAGCCGGTGGAGTTCTTGTCCGAGGAGGCGCGGTTGGCGGCCGGGGAGAGCGCCGTGCCGGAATCCATCCAGCCGCTCGGCTCGACCGCCGAGCCGAAGACGCCGCCCTCGCCGCTGCCCTACATCGTGGTGATGATCGACGAGCTGGCCGACCTGATGATGGTGGCCCCCAAGGAGGTGGAGGAAAAGATCGCGCGGCTGGCCCAGATGGCCAGGGCGTCCGGCATCCATCTGGTGCTGGCCACGCAGCGGCCGTCGGTCGACGTGCTGACCGGTCTGATCAAGGCCAACTTCCCGGCCCGGGTGGCCTTCAAGGTCTCCTCCAAAACCGACTCCCGCACCATCTTGGACGCCAACGGGGCCGAAGCCTTGCTGGGTCGCGGCGACATGCTCTTTGCCTCCGGGACCGGGCAACTGACCCGTCTGCACGGCTCCTTCGTGGCGGACGACGACGTCCGGGAAGTGGTGGACTTCGTCAAGAAGCAGGCCGCGCCCGCCTACAGCGAGGAGCTGCAGTCGCTGCGGCAGGAGGAGGCGAAGGAGGAAGAGGCCAAGGACGAGGTGTACGAGCAGGCCAAGGACCTGGTGATCTCCTCCGGCCAGGCCTCCGCGTCGCTGATCCAGCGGCGCCTGCGCGTCGGCTATCCCAGGGCGGCGCGCATGATCGAGCGGATGGAGGAGGAGGGCATCGTGGGGGCGGCAGGACGCGATGGCCGGCGGGAGGTGCTGGTGCGCCGCGGCGCGGTGGGAGAAGAGCAGGAATGAAAAGAATGGAACGGCTGTCGCCGAACAGCCCGGCATTACGGGTTCGCGTCCCCGATCGTCTCAAAAGAAATTTGAGGACCGCCGCGCTTTTTGTGCTGGGCACGATTTCTGTCGTCGTCGCGGCAACGACGGGCCTGGCTGCAGATGACGGGAAGGATGTCAAGGAGGTCGTAAAGAGACTGCAGGCGCGCTATGAGCAGACCCGGGACCTGCAGGCGGAGTTCAAGCAGTTTACGAAGATCGAAGGCTTTGCCACGCCGATCACGTCCAGCGGACGGATGTACATCAAGAAGCCCGGACGGCTCCGCTGGGACTACCTGGACCCCAACGTGGAAGAGATCTACGTCAACCAGAACGACGTCATGATGTACGTGCCGGAGCACAAGCAGGTGCTGGTCGGCAAGCTGACGCAGATGGCGGCCTCCCAGGCGCCCTTGCAGCTTCTGCAAGGAGCGGCCAAGCTCGAGGAGCAGTTCGAGGTGGCGGCGACCGCCGGCGGCGAAAAGGGCGAGGGCGGGCTCCCGCTCCTGACGTTGCTGCCGAAGCACGGGGGGGATGAGTCCGTCCGCACCGTGGTCCGGATCGTCCTGGAAGTGCAGCCCAAGACCTACTTCATCAAGCGGGTCTCGATCCATGAAGTCAGCGGGAACGTCTCGACCTTTCAGTTCGTCAACCTGAAGCCCAACGCCGGCCTCAAGAACGCCCTGTTCGAATTCCAGGTGCCGTCCGGCGTCGAAGTCGTCAAGGCGCCCTCCTTGAGCCCTCCGTGACGTTCGTCATCCGCCGGGCGGAAGGAAGACGCCCTCCCGCGAGTGCGGATGACGAGTCGTCGGCCAGGGGCGCCCTACGCCACGAACGCATCCCTGAACAGCACGTGCTGGTCCACGGATCCGGCGATCACGCGCAGCAGCTCTTCCTTCGAGACGGGTTTCACCAGATAGTCCAACACGCCTTGTTTCATCAGGGACACGGCCATGTCCACGTCCGGGTAGCCGGTCAGGACCACCACGGGCACCGAGGGATACTGGCGGCGGAAATAGGCGATCGCCTCGGTCCCGTTGATTTTCGGCATCCGAACGTCGCACAGGATCGTGTCCACCATCAGGGGGTGGTCGTCCGAGCCCAGGGTCTTGATGGCCTGTTCCCCGTCTTCGGCCTCCACCACCTCGTAGCCGGCCTTCGTGAGGCTCACCGAGATCGGCTTTCGGACCTGCGCTTCGTCGTCGACGATCAGTACGCGGCCCAGCTTCCCGTTCCTTGCCTTCTGCCTGGACAGTTCCATGACGGACCTCCTCGGTTGGTTGATGGCTCCTCCTGCTTCCTGCCTGACTCGGTTCCCTTGGGTGTGGCTTGTCCGGCTCCTGTCGAAGGCGCAGCCTGCGGTCAGCCGGAGGCGTCCCTTCTGCGGAGCTCGTGGAGCGCGACGGTCACACGGATCGTCTGCAGGAGCTTTCTTTCCGAGACCGGCTTGAGCAGATAGTCGGTCACCCCCTGTTTGCGCAAGACCTCCGTGAGCACGAAATCCGGCGCGCCGGTCAAGATCACCACGGGCACGGAGGGGTAGCGGAGCTGAAAATAAGAGATGGCCTGCGCTCCGTCGAATTTCGGCATGACCAGGTCGCACAGAATGGTGTCCACTAGGAGGGGATCGTCGGACGACCCCATAGCCTTGATCGCCTGCTCCCCGTCCTCCGCCTCCACCACCTCATAGCCGGCCTTGAGCAGACTCAGGCAGATCGGTTTCCTGACCGGCGGTTCGTCGTCCACGACCAGCACCAACCCTTTCCTTCTGTCCCGAACGCTCTGTCGGTTCAGTTCCATGGTCCGCCTCGCTTTGTTGGTCGTCCCGTACTGGTTCCAACGGAAGGCGCACGGTGAACGTGGTGCCTTCGCCTTCCGTGCTGTCCACGTCGATGGTCCCTCCGTACTTGGACACGATCTTGTAGACGACGCTCAATCCCAAGCCCGTCCCCTTGCCCGGATCCTTCGTTGTGAAGAAGGGGTCGAAAATCTTGCTCATGATGGCTTTTGGAATCCCGCACCCGCTGTCGGTGACCGAGGCGGTCACCATGTTGTCCAGCCGAGCGGTTTTCAGCGTGAGGGCCCCTGTGCCGTTCATCGCCTGTACGGCGTTGCTGATCAGGTTGACAAACACCTGGTCGATTTCGGTGCGGCGGGCCTGGATGCGCGGGAGGGATTGGAACTCGGTGGCCACGGCGACATATCCGAACTGCGGACACCGACGGACCATCTTGACGGCCTCGGTCATGCGCTCGCCGAGGTCGATGGCGACTTCCTCGTCCCGTGCGGACGGACGTGCGTAGCAGGCGAAGTCCCGTACGACGGTGGCCACGTGTTGCGAGTAGGCCGCGATGTCTTGGGCATACTCCTTGATTTTCATCGGGTCGCTTTCTTCCTGGATGATCTCCGCCATCCCGAGGATGCCCTGCACCGGATTGTTGATCTCATGGGCCATGCCGGACACGAGCGTGCCGAGGCTCGCCAGCTTCTCCGTCTGGATGAGTTGGTCCCGCAGGTGCTTCTGCTCGGTGATGTCCCAGACCACGAGCCCGACCTGCCGTTCATGCTCGCCCATGTGGATGGGGAAGAGACGGTATTGGTACGTGCGCTTCTGGGCGTCAAATTCGCCGTCCGGACGCGAGGGGCTGCCTTCCGCGCGGGCGGTCATGAATTCGTTGAAGAGGCGGCTCCATTGGGACGGGGGGAACGGGAAGATGTCGGATACCAGCCGTCCGACGAGCTTGTCGTTTCCGGATCCGAACTGCTGGTGAGCGACCGGGTTGGCGTATGCCACGCGCTCGTCTTTGTCGACGATGAGAATCGCGCCGGGCAGGCAGGTCAAAATCGATTCGATCCTGTCGAGGGCGTGACGCAGCGCCGCCTGGGCCTGCTTCCGCTCGGTGATGCAGGCGGCGATGCCCGCGATCCGGTAGACCTTGCCGGACTCGTCGCGGACCGGGAAGGCCCGATCCTGGATCCAGCGGATCGATCCGTCCGGCCGGATGATCCGGTATTCCTCGTTGTACTCGCCGGTCACCTGCGTGGTCAGGGCGGCTTCCTGGACCCGTTTGCGGTCGCCCGGGTGGATCGCGTCGAGCCAGGAGGACGGAGAAGCGTAGAGGCTGTTGCACGAACGTCCCCAGATGGTCTCGTAGGCGGGGCTGATGTACAGCATCTGCGTCTTGGCGACGTCGGTCATCCAGAAAGCTTCCCGGATATTCTCCGTCACCTGACGGAACCGCAGTTCGCTCTCGCGCAAGGCCTCTTCCGCCTGTTTGCGTTCCGTGATGTCCCGGATGATGCCGCTGTAGAATGTGCCGGACGCGGTCTGCCAGGTGGCCAGCGACAGTTCCAAAGGAAATTCGCTTCCGTCTTTTCGCAGCCCGTGCAACTCGACGGTTTTCCCGATCAGGCGCGGGCAGGCGTCTGTCCGGCTCCGTTCGATCCCTTTCTGGTGGGCTTCCCGATAGCGGGCCGGCATGAGCACGGTCAGGGGCTTGCCGAGAATGTCCTCGTCGAGATAACCGAAGAGCCGTTGGGCGCCCTTGTTCAGGGAAATGATCATTCCCCGATGATCCGCCAGAATAATGGCGTCGGGTGTGGATTCCACGATGGAGCGGAATCGTTCTTCGCTGTCGCGCAAGGCCGCTTCCATCTGTTCGGCCTTGGCCGCCAGGGCCCGGGCGTCGACCGCTCGACGCAGCGTCCCCTTGAGTTCTTCGAGGTCATAGGGTTTGCTCACGTACGCGAAGGCCCCCTTGCTCAGCGCGCCCATGAGCGTCTCCACGGTGGTCTGGCCGCTGAGGAGGACGACCGGGAGCTTGGGGTCCGACTCGTGCAGCCGCGTCAGCACGGCGAGCCCGTCGAGGTCCGGGAGCCGGACGTCGAGGAGGGCCGCACTGTAGGCGCTGCAACGGACTCGCTCGATGGCTTCCGTTCCGGAGCCGACCGGATCCAGCCGGTACGGCTCCGGTTGGAGTGCGACGCTCAGCATGAGCCGCGTATGCGGATCATCGTCCACGATCAGGATTGAGGCTCTGGGTGAGGCCTCTACCATGGCAGTTCCTCCCGTCGAGACGTCAGGCTGCGATCTTCCGGATCTCCGGCTCGGCGATCGAGCCGGCCGGCCGCTGGCTCTCTGATCCCGTCGGGGGCGAGCCCGGCCCCGTCCCCTCGTTGAGGCCGACGCCGGCCGGGGTCTCATCCATGCGGGCAGTGGCCACCGCCAGGACCAGCATCCCGAACAGAGTGAAGCAACTCATGAGTATTCCCCATGCCATGGCAGACCTCCTTTTGGTAGGTTCATTGACTGCATGCCCAGGAACACTGTCGCCTCTACGTAAGGCAACGGACATGCCAGGGTGCGGGGACGGCCCGCATATGTGCGCTAACCTATTGAGCCATCGAAGAATAAGCTCGATGCGGGCACGATCGGGAGATGGCGAAGGACGGACGGCCCAGGCGGGAAAGTATCGGATGGAATACAGGCGCTATCTGATTCAATACAGCGGCAAGGCTAGTGCGGAACCGACGGGACCCTCTGCAGATGGATGGTGGCTAGAGCGGCAACGTGAAGTAAAATCGACTGCCGGCGCCCGGCGCACTGGTGACCCAGATCGTTCCTCCGTGCAACTCGACCAGGCTCTTGGTGATGGGAAGCCCCAACCCGGCCCCCTTGGCTTCGATGGGGACCGACTCGCCCCGGTAGAACTTGTCGAACACCTTCCCCAGTTCGTTCGGGGGAATCCCGCATCCGTGATCGGCCACGCACACCTCCAGCCACTTCTTGTCGCGCGTCCGCAGTTCGATGAGGACCTCGCTGTTGGAGGGTGAGAACTTGATCGCGTTCTGAACCAGGTTCGTCAGGACCTGGTTCAGCTTGTCCCGGTCTCCCTGAATGACCGGAAGGTCCTCCTTCTGTTGCTGCCGGATCGTGATGGCTTTCTCCCGGGCGATGGACTGGAAACTCTCCACGACCTCGGAGACCAGTTCCGGAACCGAAATCGGGGCCAAGTGCAGCTCGACCCGTCCCGCCTCGATCCTGGAGAGGTCCAGCAACTCGTTGGTCATTCTGGTCAGCCGTTCCGCGTTGTGCTTGACCCGTTCCAGATAGTGGGCCTGCTTCTCCGTCAGCGCGCCGCCCAGCCCGTCGAGCAAGTTCTCCACGTACCCCTTGATGGAGGTCATGGGGGTGCGCAGTTCGTGCGAGACGATTGAGACGAAGGCCGATTTGAGAAGATCCAATTCCCGGAGCTTCTCGTTGGCGGCCTCCAGCTCGACGGTGCGTTCCCGCACCTTCGCTTCGAGTCCGATGTTGAGTTCCTCGATTTGGCGGTAGGTGTCGGCATTGTGCAGCGCGATGGCAACCTGGCCGGCCAATGTCACCATCAAATCCAGGTCATCACCCGTGAGGGAGTGCGGCCTGGTTCGATCGACGGTGATGGCTCCGAGCACCTTGTTTTGAATTTTCAGCGGGACCGAGATGATGGAGCTGGCTTTGGTTGTGATGGCCAGCCGCCGGTTCAACGGGTCCAGGCGGTCCCAGACTTCCTGGATGTCGTCGACGAGGAGCGGCTTTCCTTGCAGGAGCACCATGCCCTCGACGCTGTGGGGGTCCGTCACGGGGATCTCAAGCGTGCGCGCGAAGTCCGCAATGTCGGCGGACACGCCGAGGACTCTGGCATTGGACACCACCCGGCGGGCGGGGTCGAAAAAGGTGAGCATGGCCCGGTCGTAGTGAAGCTTCTGCGTGATGGTTTCGAGGACCGTCTGGATCAACGTCTCCCGGTCAAGCGTCGAGGTGAAGACGACCGAGGCTTCATGGAGCGTGGTCAACTGGTCCACGCGCCGTTGGCGCTCCGCCATGATCTGCTGCTGCTGAACGTATGACTCTTGGAGTTCCACGTGCCGCGCGTCCAGGGTGTGCAACTGTTCGTCGATCAAGCGTTCTCGCTCTTCAATCTCCCTCCGCAGGACGCGCCGGGCCAGCGAGACGGACACGGGTCGGATCCGCAGGGAGCTCTCCTTCGCCGACCAGGCGACTTCCCATTCACAGTGCGGGTCTCCCTCCGCAATGCAGGCGCGATCCATGATGATGGCCGGCGCCAGCCGGTGGAACTTCTCCGGCACCGCGACCAAGTATCCTTTGTGCGCATGACACCAACACAGGGCGCATGCTTTTAGATAGGGGCCGAAATGTCTGTAGGCCCGCTCTCCAAGACGCATCCGCAAAATAGCTGAATGGTCGGAGACGCTGACCGCCTCGACGGAATACCCGTTTTTCCCGGCATAGAGCTGCGCGAAGTAGGGGGACATCTTGTAAATCTTCGGGACGGAGAAGGGACGGCCTAACACCTGGATCAGCGAGGAGATCGCCTTCCTCCGTGCCATGTTGAATGCAAACTGCGGGTCCCCTGAAATCTTTGAGCACAATTGGTTGAGGAATGCGGAGAATTCATACGAATAACTATTCCAGGTATTTTTAAGGAAGTCGACGCTCACGTGATATCCCGGATCCGGGATGTGGTCGTTCAACTGCTGGACGAGTTGTTCGACCGCGCGCTTGCCCCCGGCTGGACCATGGGTTTGGCCCACGTGTTCTTCCAGATAATCGACGCAAGCCCGAATGGTCACCCCGGTCAAGTCCCGAATCGCGGTCCCATCAGAGTCAACGCCGAACGGCTGGAATTCCATCAGGCCTTTCTCCGTGATGGGATGGTCTTTCGAAAGAAACGTGGTCACCGGCTCTGTGCGGCCTCGGAGAGGCCTCGGCCGCCGCTGCCTTTCAGCGGCTTCCCCGGCATCCCCGCGCTCAGCGCCGCTGCACGCCTCCGTTCCAATCGATGGCCCTTGGCGGCGTTGCTCCGGACTTGTCTGCGGGGCCGGTCTGCCGGTCGTCGCCCACGCCGACCGTTCCTTGACGGACCAGGTAATCCCCCATTCGCAATACTCATCGCCGTGTGCGATGCACCGTCGGTCTGTCACGGTCGCCGCCGCGAGACCGTGGAAGATCTCGGGAACCCCCGAAAAATATCCTTTATGCGCGTTGCACCAATGTTCGGCGCAGGCCCGTCGATAGGGGCCGAACTGTCGATACGTGCGCGCACTGAGCCGCATCTGAACGATCGCCGTGTCTTCCAGGACCTCTACCGCTTCGGTAAAAAAGGAGTCTTTGGCGTATCGTTGAGCGAAGTAGGCCGACATCTTGTAGATCTGGGCGGCCGAGAAGGGTTTGCCGAGCGTCTGGATGATGGGAGAGATCGCCTTCTCCCGTGCCATGTTGAAGAGGAACCGCGGGTCGCCCGATATGGCGATGCACAATTCGGCGCAAAAGGCGGAGAACTCGGAGGAGTAACTGTTCCAGGGATTCCGGAGGAACTTCTCCGTCACATGATAGGCGGGATCCGGAATCCGCTCGTTCAGCCGCCGAACCAGCTCCTCAATCGCGAGCCGGGCCTCGTCCCGTCCCTTCGTTCGGCTCACGTAGTCTTCCATGTATTCCACGTCGGCGCGAATGACCACCCCGCTCAGATCCCGAATCGGGGTCCTGTCCGGCTCGATGCCGAACGGCTGGAACTCCATCCTGCCTTTCTCGGTGATCCGGTGCTCGTTCGAAAGCAGAGTTGTCTGGTCCGGTGAGCGCCCTTGGACCGGAGGCAAGGATTCCCCGCCGGTGACGGGCGATGTCGCCTGGGCCCGAAGGGTGACGGCCGCCCGCGGTTCTCCGCCCTTCCGGACCGTTTCAAGTCGCGCGAAGGCATCGACCTCCGCCGGCCGCTTCTTTTGGTTATGCGCGGTCCACGTGAGATCCCACTCGCAATAGTCGTCGCCCTCGGCGATGCATCGTCGATCCGTGACGATGGCCGGCGGCAGATTATGAAACTTCTCCGGAGCTGCCACGAAGTATGCTTTTGTTCCGTCACACCAGTGTTGGGCGCAAGCTTTCAGGTATGGACCGAATTGTTGATAGGCGCGCTTGGCGAAGATCATTCGTGCGGTGGCCGAACGGTCGGAGACGCTCACGGCCTCGACATAATACGTGTCTTTTGTGGTGTACCGCTGAGAGAAATAGAGAGACATCTTGTAAATCTGAGGCAATGAGAACGGCCGGCCCAAGACTTGAATGATCGGCGGGATGCCTTTGTCCTTGACCATCGTGAAGTGGAAATGCGGGTCTCCGGAGATGTCCACACAGAATTGGGCGAGGAAGGCGGAGAATTCGAGGGAGTAACTGTTCCAGGGATTCCTGAGAACGTCAGACGTGATACGGTAAGCTTGGAGGGGAATCCGCTCGTTTAAGCGCCGGACCAATTCCTCAACGGCGCGCCGCCCCGCCTCCTCTCCTCGCGCGCGGCCCACGCACGCTTCCAGGTTTTCAACGCATGCTCGGATGATGATCCCGCTTAAATCGCGAATGAGGGTGCCATCGGGCTCCGTACCGAAGGGCCGGAACTCCATGAGGCCTTTCTCGGTGATCGGATGCTCTTTCGATAGTAACGTGGCCATAACCTCTGCCGGGAGGGGAGCATCACGGGGTTGGCTGTCAAACCGATGAAATGGTATGCCAATCATCGAACGCTGTCCAGACCTCTGCGGTTCAGCGCCTGGGATCCCGGGAGGGCCGCTGCTGTTATCCGGACATCCTGAATGAACCGAGTCCCGTGCGTGACCGTTGAACAAGGTCGGCCATGGTCGTCTTTTCCTACAAGGTTTTCAGAAATTCGAGGAGCGCCGCTTTGTCGTCGTCGGAAAGATCGGTCCCGTAGAGATGCCCCTCATTGCTGTTGCCTTTGAGCAAGGTGTCGTATTCGAAAAACGTTTGTCCCCGTTCTTCCGCCGCATCGGACTTGAACCCGACGTTGTCCCAGTCGTACACGTCGTGGCCTCGATAGAACTTTGGCGGTCGGCAGTCTGGGGAGAGCCGGCCTTGCGGACATGGCTTTTTCAGCAGGTCTCGCAGGGTCGGGACCGAGCCGTTGTGCAGGTAGGGCGCCCTCAGCCAGATGCCGTCCAGCAGCATGTTGACATAGCCGTCTTGGACTCTGAAGTTCCTGAGCCGCCAGGTATCCGTCCCGATCGTGTTCAAGGCGTCGGCCAATTCGGCGTTAAAAGCCTTCATCCGCGCGGGATCGGTGCCGAGTTGGACCGCGTCGAGCGGTTCCACCCGACCCACACGGTCGCCCCCGGGAGCATGGCAGGATGCGCACCAGTGCTGAAAGATGCGCCGGCCCTGCTCCCTTCTGTCCGCCAGATTACCGTTTCCATACGCCGGCGGCCGGAAGTCTTCAAATCGCGGAGCAGGGCGCCACTCGATCCATTGAGTGATTTTGTCCATCCGCGGGATGTCCAGGCACTCGATCTGCGGACCATTGACGACCAGACCCGCGATGATGTTCCGCTCCGCCAGGACGTGGGTATTGCCGTCCCAATGCAACCGCATCCCGTCCCGCGCCTTCTGATTCCAGATGGACATGTGATCAATGATCCCGCCGGGATATTCGACCTTCAGGGGGGGCTTGACCAGCGTCGTCTTGCCGGGCCCCCACGCATCCACGCGCCCCGGTCCGAACCGCGGCACCCGATCCGGGACTTCCGGATCAATGAAAGAAAAATCCTCCTTCAGCCGCCGGGCGTACAGTTGAGTCAGGGGAATCAACGCGAACCGGTACGCGGGAATCAGCAGGAACCGGTAGCCGACGCGGTGGGCGAACCGTTTCACCGGGCCCAAGCCCGGGGCCGGTTCCAGATTCCAAATGGCGTTCGTGACCCTGGTTGCGACCTTGTCGTAAAACTTTTCATCCTCGGCCGCCGCGAACAGAAACAGGAAGAAGAGTTCGATATCGACCGTATTGGCCGGCATGCCCAGGACGATCTGAGGCCGGCTGTGCGCGTCCTTTCGAATCGTGGACACGTGGCAAAAGGCGCAGTTGATGCCGATAAAGTCCATCCCGAAGACTTCCCGCTTGGAGAAGCCGATCGGGCGGTCAACGACCTTGCCTTCGTCATGTCCGATCAGGCGGACGTTCTTGTTTTCTTCCTGCAGCAGGCCGAAGGCTTCATAGCTCTTCTTATCGTTTCTCGGCTTGTACCCCTCCCGCAGGGTTTCCTGGGGAGGAAACGCCTCCGGCAGGACTTTCCAAATCCAGTACGGGATGCCGCGCGCCATGAAGTGATCCGAGCCGATCGAGCCGTACTTGAACTGATCCTCGATGTCGGCAAAGTCCTCCGGCACGCCGTACAGCGTGCTCGAGAGGAAGAGGCCGCCGGCGAGGAACACGGTCATCAACCCGCAGACCCAACCGAGTGGCTGCAAGCGGGCGCGCCAGGCCGCGATCAGGCCGGCGACGCTCAGCATCGACAGCAAAACGAACAGGACGGTGCCCCACGGAAAGGAGCCGCCCTGGCCGAAGTCCGTCCAATAACTCAGCGCCCGGCTCTGCACGACGACAAGCTCGACCGCGATGCCGGCAATCACCCCGCAGACCCAACCCAGCGCGGTCCATTGCGCGCGCCAGGCAAAGATCACACCGACCAGGTTCAGCGCCAGCAGCACAACGAACAGGGTCCTGTGCCGTTCAACGAACAGAAGGAGGTTCAGCCCGACGCGCAAGACCCCGTTGAGCGACACATAGAGGCCCCCGACCAGCACAAGGAGAAGGAGGATCAGTAGCCACCGCCGTTTCGTCTCGCGGGCGCGCGCCGAGACGATGGCAAACAGGCTCATGGTAAAGACCAGAAGCCAGAGGATTTCCTTCATGGGATGATTCCTCCGAAGCCGCGGGTTCGTCAGGCCTCGCGCACCAGCCGGCACCTCTTCCGCCTCGGGCGACGCCCGCCTATCCACCGATCATGCGTTGATGTTGGCCTCCAACATGCTCGGGTAGATCCGCCAGGCCGACCAGGGCTCGCCCCTCCATTCGGCCTCCAGATCAGCCAGTTGCGTTTGAAAATTCTTCAGGACCTTCTCGGCTTGCGGGCGATCGGCATCGTCCAGAGCCAAGTACGAAAAATCCTGCATCAGCGGCGTTCGCGCCACGTTCAAATTGAAGTTCGCGTTGACCAGGCGCTGGTGCACGTCCAACGGCAAACGCTCGCCGTTTCTGTAGAGGCGAGGGGGCTGCTTGTGGGCCCACAGTTGGTAGTTCCAGAGAAAAGACCCCACGATGTCATGCTGAACGGTCGCCAGGTAGATGAGGCAGGCGATGAGGTTTGCCACACTGTCGCGAGTAATCTGGCCGTTCAGCACATCTTTGATCCCGTTGGGGATTGTGGTGTCGAGCTCGTCGAGCCACTGCTCAACTTTCTTGTCGTTTCGGATTGCCTCATCATCCGACTTGTAATAAATCTCGATATAGTTTCTGGCGTGCCGGCGGAACAGACCGAACGCGCGTTGCGCATCGGTTTGAGTCGGCGTCTCGAATCGGGCCCCGACGATGCCCCGGGTCTTGGCATCCCTTTCCGGATCGTTGACGACAAACTGGTACCGGCCATGCGTAGCCGAAAACAGATCACACATCCCTCGATGGGTGAAACTGAAAATGCCGTCGAAATCGCCGCCCTGCGTCATTTGGGCGATGGTCACCGCCCGGTTGCTTTGCTGGGTCCGGAAAATGTGCGGCCAGAGGAGGCGGCAGAGGGGATGATCCGGAAAGAGACAGTTCCGTGTGGCGATGGCGATGTGCGCGCTGCTGGCCAGATGCACCCCGTTGAAGTGCCGCACGAGAGCCAGGTGGTTGGTGGCGGCGCACAGCGCCAGTGTTTTCGCGAATTCCCAAGTTGAGTCGCCCGGTTTCGAGATGCCCAGCTCGCTTTCAATGTGAACGGGTTTGACCGTGGGCCTGTTCCGCTCAATCTGGAACAACACGCGAACCCCGAGGTTGTACACATCGTCGTAGTGCTCGTGCTGTCCGAGTTCGCGAAAGTCCCATTCGTATTCGTCTTTCCCGCATTGTTTGAGGTAGCAGGCGTACGGCCCTTTGACGGCCAGGGCGCCGAGGTCGGGACTGCCCTGGAATTCGAGCGGCATCACCGGAGGAGGGAATAGTTTCCGGTGCCGCTTGGTATAGGCGTGCTGCAACGCTTCGTACGGGTCCGCCTCGATGGGGGGCAACCCCGGCTGCATCGGGGAGAACAGCCGGTACAGCGTGACCTGCAGCCAGGTGAAGAATTTCATTTTCCAGTCCCATTCGTCGGCCGGCTCGTGACCGGCGACTCGAATGCCGGAGATCGGAATGCTCGGGAAGATTTGGTTGAAGGGGACGCGCGCAAGGTTCTCCAGGCTCTTGCCAAAGAGATAAACAAGCAGCCAGCGCCACCAACTCATCCGGCGGGGGACCGGAACGGCGACAGGCTTGTTGCCCCGGAACTTCAACGTGGCCAACAGATTCCAGAATCCTCGGCGCAGCGCCCAGGTCCATCGCGTTCGGAGGCTGCTTGGGACGGGGAAAAGCGCAATGAGAAGCCAGGGTGCCCAGAGGAACAGGGCCGCCGGCAGCACGATGACCGGAAAGGCAAAGGCTTTCCCGACCCATCCCAATGTCTTGGCGAGTGCGTCCCTCATGACCGTTTCCTCTCTTCAGCGGCGGTTCCGTTGCGACCGCTCGAGGCGCGGGTCTCTTTAAGGCCGCGCGGTGTCCGGTGACCTCTTTGTCATGCCACCGCCGGCTCGTGTACGTTCCGCCAGGGGTGGAACGGGTTTGCCAGGCCATGGACTGCGGGCCCCAGTGCCGGATAGTGCCGCAGCAACACGCTCTCGAATCCGTTGTCGTCGATCCAGTCCAGGCCGACCTGCGTGTAGACTTCGGGCCGGTAGTCGGTCGTGAAAAACCGGTCGCTTTTCAGTCGGCGCGACGCCATCAGGATGAAAATGCGAAAGGCCGTGTCGCTGAAGCCGAACCCCTCCGGCGGCTCTTCCGCCATCATGCCCACCATCGAATCAACCTGGTCGATGTCGCCGTTGTAGACATCCGAGAGCTTGTGCGCCCACTGAGGATTCAATGCGTCGAACGTCTTCACCCGCGGCATCCGGAGCAATTGCCGGAACCGGTTGTAGGGGGGGATGCCGCGCTCCCGGTCTCTGAAGATGTCGATGGAGGCCAGGTCCATCCGGAGCTTGTCCGGGTGACCGGGCGGCACGTACTGCCGGAGGAAGTGCGGGTAATTCCCCAACGTGATCGCGCCCGGATGGGTGAGACCGAAGGAGTAGAAGAAATTCTCCATGCCCAGCGCGTCGATGGCCCCGCGGACATTCTGTCCTTGCACATCGTCGAAGGTGCAGTATCGTGCCGAGTCGGGGTCCTGCAGCGCATGGATGCGGTACTGGTCCGGGATCAAGGGATGCATCCGGTAGACCGACACGAATTCCTCGGTGAGCGAGAACGGGACCTCGTGATGGTCGAGCCGGGACCCCGGGATCCCGCTCAGTTCCTCGCTGTCGCCCATCCGGCCGAGCTTCTTGCGGATCTGCTCGCCGAACACGCCCCACCAGTTGGCGTCCATGCCGATCTTCAACACGGGTTGTCCCAGGATCGCCGGGGTCCATTCGACGGTATGGATTTTGGCGATCAACGCCGCATTGATCAGCCGCGCGGTCTCGAACAGCCGGTCATCGGTCCAGGCCGGGTATTCGGCTTTGAGCCTGTCGCAGATCGCGTTGTGCTCCCTCGCGAACAGCGTATGGAGCAGGCTCAAGCCGGCCCACCAGCCGAACATGAACCCGTCAGGTCGATCCCCGGCAGTTGCGGGTGATCGGGAAGCCGGCCGTTGATGACGGTCAATTTGCCGTCCACCCGTGCCCGCAACTGCCGTTGGGCGGCCGCATCGCTTCCGTAGATCTGCGATGCGTCCCACCAGAAAGTCCCCTCGTTCAGGAACGTCGGCGGTCCGGCAGGACACCCGACCGGTCGCGTCTGATCGGGCAGCGTCGGCTCGATCTCCATCGTGTCCGTCCACCCCTGCTTCACCCAGTGGTCGTCCGGTTTGAGCGCAATCCTCCTGCGGTGTTCTGGGTGATCCACGTCCGGCGTATGGCGGGCCCAATCGTGGACCATGAACTGAATCCAGGCGGCGGCCAGCAGGTTCAGCGACTCGGCTGGCTTGAACGACTCGCGGGCGAGGAGCGTATTGCTGATGTCACGGGGACTCGGGTCCGCAAGCGGATCTCTGGGCCAGCTGTGCTCGGGTGGAAAATTCCGACCGAACCGGGAACAGGCGCCTCCCATTCTGGGGGCCTGGAGGTCGTTGTAGCTGCCGTCCGCCCGCCGGAAGGAGAGATCGTCCGGCTTGAAAGGAGCGGGTGGCTGGAACGGGTCCGGAAGCGGGCTTCCCGCGGTGGTTTGAGGGCGGAAGTCCTGTGGCCGCGGCCTGGTCGGCAGGCTGGAGGTGTCGTACAGGTTGTACCGCCTCAGGTCGTACCGCAGCGCCGGCAGGTTCCAGAGCCGCAGACTCAGTTTGGGCAGGATCCGGTAGGGCAGTTTGTGCCAGGGGACGAATCGATTGATGCCCCGAAAGAAGGCCGCGAGGAACCCCATCGCCGCATGTCGTTCGCGCATAGTCGCCTCACAGGCTCGGTGGTTCACCTCAAGGATTTTTCACTTCTTGCCTCGGCGGAGGCGCTCCAATTTCCCCAGACGGAGAAACAACGGATCGAAGACGTACAGGTGTATGGCGACGAAGAGAGAGCCGAGCGTCGGCAAAAGTGCCCGGACCAGCACGCGCATCAGAAGCTCGCTCGATGGTCGGAGGAAGCGGAGTATTCGTGCCGCGCCGGCCAGTTGGGGGATCACCCCGATGGCAAAGACCAAGATGGCAAGCAGAAGGCTGCCGATGGTCACCGTGCTCGACAGCAGCTCCCTGACCCAGGGACCGGTGGCGACCCAAAGGCCGAAAAGAAGCGCGAGGCCGACGACGACCGTGACAGCCGCGACCGCCGGACTCAGCCAGAAGACTTTGAACAGGTTTTCACGGGCGACCTGCAGATGCCGAAGATATTCGGGGGTCGGCTCGCTCATCCAGGCCTGGATTTGCTGAAAATCCCATGCGGCGGACGACCGTGGGCGCGCCGCGACCGGGATTCCGAATCTGGACGGAATTTCTAGCCCGCTCATGTTGTACCCGTCCAGCATCAAGGAATTCGCCTCGATATCGGTAAAGGAGTCGAGGTCCGTTCGAATGAGCGAAAGGCGATCTTGAACATCCGGGTGGACTCCAAAGTCTTGAGAAGAGACCTGGGGGATTCGCTCGCCCTTGGGAGGCTCGATGGGCCTTTTGACCGGGTCCATCCAGGAGATCGCCTCGGCCGGCAATCCCTTTCGGAGGTGCATGAAGGCCAGGGGGTGGCGGCTCTCGTACAGGCGGCTGAGCTCTTCTTCTCGGACACGGTCCATGAGGATGTCGTTGCCCCGCATCATCGTGGGGATCATGGGGGTCGGTGGCTGATACTCGTCTTCCAGCCATCCCGAAGCATCGCTCACGACCAGGTGGGTGCAGTGCTCGTCACGGAGCCCTTGGATGCCCTGGTTGTCGTGGACTCCGCCGTCGACGAGCTGGACTCGGATTCCACGGGGATAGAGGTTGCTGATGGCGAGGGGCGGAAAGATGCCGGGCACACAGGCTGAAGCCGCGACCGCCAGGCCGAGCTCGAACGTATGGTGCCTCGTATGTCGTATCTGCCCGTAGGACGGCCGGCGCAGCCGGAGGTTTTTGTCAACTTCCTTGTCGACCGCATCGTCGTAGGAAGGTTCCCCCATGCGAACCGCCTCAAACCGCCAATTGTGCCCCGTATTGAGCGTCGTGGCGTTGATGAGCAAAATCGGCACTTTGGCGGTACGGCCGCCGTTGTGTTCATCCGGGTCAAACGGGTGCGGCGCTTGCTTCGGCTGGATCTTCAATTCCTGCATCTGCACGAGCGCGTTTCCGGTCGGGTTGAAAATCGGGCGGTAGAAGTATTCATCGTAGAGTTCGCCGATGCGGTCGCTCCTGGAATATCTCGGCGACATCATTCGGAGGTTTTTTAACGGGTTGAGAAACGTCCGCACCCGGACGTTCTTTTGGACCGCTTTGAGAAACTGCGCTTCGATCTCTTTCACCCTGTCGACGTAATCCTGATCCGTGACGTCGCCGTCCGGTTTCTCCTCCAGCAGGCGTTTGACGTGGAGATAATAGAGCGCCCCGATGATCGAGCCGCCGGAGACCGTTGAGATGACTTCGATGCGGCGAAGCAATCCGAGGTCCGCCATTTGTGCGAGGACCCCCACGTGGAAAAACGCCGCGCGGAATCCCCCGCCTGAAAGAGCCAGCCCCCATTTGCCGTCCCCTGGCTTCATACCGTCACGCTTACCCTTTCTGGGTGTCTCCACAGCTCCACGTGGCGCCGGGCTCATCGCCGCCGACCGGGACCGCGGCGTTCCGACTCCCGTCGACGTGCCCGCGGATCACGTGGATCTCCGGAGCCGATCGACCACACGAGAACGACCTGTGCGCCGCTACCGTCGTCGTCGCGGCGCGTGACCGTCACAAGCCGGAATTGTATCGATATGGATGAATGCGGATCAGGGGTGACGAATGAACGGGAATCCGCGAGTCGGCCTGGCTCGGAGCGCTCGAACGCCGAAACCGAACCGGGCAAATCCACGAAGGAACAGGGAAGAAGAAGCCCGCGGCCGGAAGCAAGCCCGGATGAACATAGGGCTGGCGGGTGGAAAGCGCAGGGACAACGGATGGGGCCCAGTGTCAGAGCGGCCATCGGGAACCTCGATCGGCGCACTCCGAATGCGAGTAGGACGGATGCTTACGTAA
>CAZKHY010000017.1:0-37102 GCA_964552455.1 uncultured Nitrospira sp. | reverse complement strand
TTGTTCTTCTTGGCAAATTCCAGTACCTCGCGGGGATTCATTCCGAGCCTCCTTTCAGGTCCGTTTTATGATGATGATCCTGATGATACGCGCTCCGGCGCATCAACCTGCCGGCCGAGAAACCGGTCAATCTCCTCCTGGATGGTCGTGCGGATCGCTTCCAGACGCGCCGGGGCCTCGAGCTTGCCCCCCTGCTGGTCCGTCACGTAGAACACGTCGGCCACCTGATCCAGCCTGGTCGAGATCCGGGCCGCATGCACCGAGAGGCCGAGCCGGAAGATGGCGTGCGTGATGACGTACAAGAGCCCCTGCTTGTCATCGGCAAAGACATCGATGATCGTGAACCGATCCGACGTTTCGTTGTCGATTTGGACCTCGGTGGCCTGACGGCTGGCGGGCAACCGGCGGACCGAGGACAAACGACCGCTCCGGCTCATCAACGGCTCGACCGCCTCCTCGCCTTTCAAAACCCGCACGATGGTGTCGGCCGTGGCGACCCGGCGTTCGGTCGGAGGGATGCCGGCGTAATCCGGATCGGAGACCTGGAAGGTGTCCACCACGATCCCGTCGTGCCTGGTGATGATCTGCGCGTCCAGAATCTGCAGCCCCTGGACCGCCATCACGCCGGCGATCTTCGAAAAGATGCCGGGGGTCAGGTCATTGAACGTCACCACCGTATACTCACAAGTGCCCAGCCCCTCGTTGAAGCTCTGCTCGACCAACGCCTCCCCTGCCTGCAACCGCTTGACGGCCCCCAGATGAGCGGCGATCCGTTTCGGAGGGGTTCCATGCAAGTAGCGCAAGGGAAACTGGCCGAGTTGCGATTCGATCCACGCGAGGTCTCCCTCCCCTGCCGCTCTGTCCGCAAGCTCTCGGGCCACTTCGGCTGCCAGCTTCTTCAGCCGGTCCGGCCCGGCGGTCGCGTCCCGCTCGCCCGACACTTCCGGGAGCGTGCGGAGATAGAGTTCGACGAGCAAGGACTCTTTCCATTTGGTCAGGACGCCGGGTCCCACGGCAGCGATGTCGGCGGCGGTCAAGACCAGCAGCTTCCGGAGCACCTCCGGCGTCGCCACCGCCCGTGCAAAGGGCAGGAGCACCTTCTCGTCATAGGGGTCCCGCCGGAAAGCCGTATGGGCCATGAGCAGATGCCGGTGCACGAGAAAGACCAGCGTCCTGGTTTCCTGCTCGTCGAGCCCCAGCCTGGCCGCCGCATCCTCCGCGATGGCCTTGCCCACTTCGCTGTGATCTTCTTCCCGCCCTTTCCCCAGATCGTGCAGCAGGACCGCCAGGTGCAGGAGGTCCTTCCGCCGGATCTCCTGGCAGACCTCCCCGATGACGCCAGGCTCCCGGGTGAACGCCTCGGCCTTGGCCACCGCCAGCAGGCTGTGTTCGTCCACCGTGTACTTGTGGTACTGGTTGAACTGCATGAGCCCCCGGACCGTGGCAAAGACCGGGATGAGCTTCTCCAGCAGGTGGGCGCGATGCATCGCCTCGAGCGTGCCGGCCACCGCACCGGGCCCGGCGAGGATCTTCAGGAAAACCCGGCTGACCTCGGGGGTTCGGAAAGCCTCACCCGACGTTCCGTCCATGTACCGGTGGATCTCCTCCAGCAGGTCCGTGTCGATCTTGAGGCCCCGGGCCCGTGCCATCTCGAACAGCCGGAGCAGCAGCTCCGGACTGTCCAGGACCCTCGAGCGCAGCTCAGACGGCACGGTCAGATGCTGGCCCGCCACCACGAAATACCCGTCCACCTTGGCAGCCGGCAAGAAACTGGCCAGGCGGCGCCAGACCGGCACGGCCCGGCAGCGGTCCACAAACCGGACCGAGGTCTCGTGGAGCCCCATCGTATGCCGGTAATACTGCTGCATGAACTGCTCCACCCCCAGCAGGTGGGGGCGATCCTGAAAGCCGTACAGGGCAGCCAGCCGCATTTGCTCGTCGAACGACAGGATCTCCTGCGCCATTCCGGCCCCGAAGTGCAGAAAAGCCCGAACGCGCCACAGAAACTCCCGGGCCTCCGTCAGCGAGAGGAAATCCTGCCGCGACAGGATGCCGCGATCGGCCAGGTCCTGCAGCGTGGCGGCCTGGTACCGGGCCATGCCGGCCCACTGCAGCATGTGCAGGTCCCGCAGCCCCCCCTTGCTCTTCTTGACGTTGGGCTCGAGGAGATAGACGGTCTCCCCGAACTTCTCGTATTCCCGCCGGCGTTCCTCCATCTTCTGCTCGATGAACCGGTCCGTCCGACGCCCGACCACCTGCCGGAAGTATCGGCGATGAAACTCCTGGAACAGTTGCGGGCTCCCGGTCAGGAACCGGGCCTCCATCATGGAGGTGCGGATCGTGAGGTCTTTCGCCGCCAGCTCGATGCAGTCCTGGATCGTCCGTACGCTATGGCCGACCTGGAAGCCTAAATCCCACAGATGGTGCAACACTTCGCGGGACAGGATCGGCGCCATCCCCCCCGCTTCCTCGCGATAGAGGAACATGACGTCGATATCGGAATAGGGCGCCAGCTCCCGACGGCCGTAGCCCCCCAGCGCCACCAGGCAACAGTGCTGCCCCCCCGCGACCTGCGCTTCCTCCCCGGCCTGCCGCATGGCGTTCCGGTAGCGGCCGATGATCAAGCCGTCCACGAATTCCGTGAGCGCCGCCATGATCTCGGCCCCCGCCGCACCCTCCAGCAGCCGCTGCCGGAGCGCCTGCCGGTGCTCGGCCAGGGCGGAGGCCGGCTCGGATTCCGTCTTTCGCAAGAGGCCCACCTGGGCCCCGCCGTCCGGCATCGTCGTCACAACGCGCTTTCCCCCGTCTCCCCCGTCCTGATCCGGACCGCCGCGTTGAGGTCCCGGACGAAGATCTTGCCGTCCCCGATACTGCCCGTCTTCGCGCTGCGCGTAATGGTTTCGAGCACGCGCGGCACCAGCCCGTCCGCCACCGCCACCTCGATCTTCACCTTGGGCACGAACTCGATCGTGTACTCGGTGCCCCGATACGTCTCCTTGTGGCCCTTTTGACGGCCGAACCCCTTGACCTCGGTCACCGTCATGCCCTGCACGCCGATTTCCAGCAAGGCGTCCTTGACCTCATCCAGCTTGAAGGGCTTGATGATCGCTTCGACCAATTTCATAACAGCCTCCTGACCTCGCTATCAGCCATCAGCTATTCGTTCTTGTCTATGAATAGGCCCGTTCGTTGTGCTGGCTGAGATCCAGACCGGTCACTTCCTCGTCGGGACTCACCCGCAATCCAATGAGGCCGTCCACCACTTTCAGAAGCACGTAGCTGCCCACGAAGGAGAACAGCGCCACGGTGAAGACAGCCAGGGCCTGGGCGCCCAGTTGGGCGGGGTTGCCGAAAAAGACCCCGTCGGCTCCGGCCGCATTCACGCTCTTGGAGGCCAGCAAGCCGGTCGCCAGCATCCCGACGGTCCCGCCGATCGCGTGGATACCGACGACATCGAGGGCGTCATCATAGCCGATCTTCCCCTTCCAAACAATGGCGCTGTAACAGAGCGCGCCGCCGGCCAGACCGAACAGAATCGCCCCGGCCGGCTCGATGTAGCCGGCCCCGGCCGTAACCGTCGCCATCCCGGCCACTGCGCCGCTGGCCAACCCCAGGAGGGTCGGTTTGCCCCGATGCATCCACTCCACGGCCATCCAGGTCAGCGCGGACGTGGCGGCGGCGATGTGCGTGGCGGCGATGGCCCCGATCGCGACGGCGTTCGCCCCCCTGGCGCTCCCGCCGTTAAAGCCGAACCAGCCGAACCAGAGCAGGCCCGTGCCGAGCAGGGTCAAAGAAAGGTTATGCGGGGCCATGTACTCGGTCTGGTAGCCGCGTCGACGGCCCAGCACGAGGGCGCAGGCCAGCCCGGCCGCCCCGGAACTGACGTGCACGACCGAGCCTCCCGCAAAATCCAGCACGCCCATTTTGCCGAGCCAGCCCCCGCCCCAGACCCAATGGGCCAGCGGGCTATAGATGAAGACGGACCAGAGAGTGACGAACAGCAGCAAGGCGCTGAAGCGGATGCGCTCGGCAAAGGCGCCGGCGATCAACGCCGGGGCGAAGGCGGCAAACATGAGCTGAAACAGCATGAAAGCCTCGTGCGGAATCGTCGGCCCGTATTTCGGATGGGGCTCGACCCCGACGCCGCTCAGCCCGGCCCAATCCAACCCTCCGACCACCCCTCCCTTGTCGGGGCCGAACGCCAGGCTGTACCCGAACAGGACCCAGATCACGCTCACGAGGCAGAGGATAACGAAACTGTGCATCATCGTTCCCAGCACATTCTTGCTTCGCACCTGCCCGCCGTAAAAGAGCGCCAGTCCCGGCACGACCATGGCCAGCACCAGCGCCGAGGAGGCCAGCATCCAGGCCGTGTCCCCGCTTTCGATCTTCGGGGGACCAGGCAGGGGTTGCGCCTCTTGTCCCCAGGCTCCGCCGGCCCAGAGCACAACGCCGAGGGTCCAGCCCGCAGCCGACAGCGCCCAGATCCAACTCCCGTTTGGTCTTGCCACAGCTACCTCCATACCAACCTTCGGTTGAACCGCCTGCTTCGATCATGCCGCACTTCGTGAGAGCCGCCCCTCCTCGATCAAACGGCTCGGCTCAGATGTTGCGGTACCCGTTGGTAATCGGCATCCGGCGATCCTTCCCGAAGGCCCGGTGCGTGATCTTGATCCCGATCGGCGCCTGGCGCCGCTTGTACTCGCTGCCATCCACCATGGCAATGACCTTGACCACCGTCTCCCGCCGAAACCCCATCTCCACGATCTCCTCCGGCGCCCGGTCTTCCTCCACGTAGGCTTTCAGGATCGGATCCAGCATCGCATAGGGCGGCAGGCTGTCCTCGTCTTTCTGACCGGGCTTGAGCTCGGCCGTGGGGGGACGGTCCAAGATCCGTTTGGGAATGACGGGGGCCGGGCCCCGTTTGTTTCTCAGGCGCGCCAGGTCATAGACCATGGTTTTGGGGACATCCTTGATCACGGCAAATCCTCCCGCCATGTCTCCGTAGAGGGTGGCGTAGCCCACGCTCAGCTCGCTCTTGTTGCCGGTGGTCAAAACCAGGTGCCCGAACTTGTTCGACAAGGCCATCAGCAGATTGCCGCGAATCCTGGCCTGGAGGTTTTCCTCGGTGGTGTCGGCCGGACGGCCTTGAAACGATGCGGCCAAGGCCTGTTTGTAACATTCAAAGGTTTCGGTGATCGGGATCGTCTGCAGCGAAATGTTCAGGCGGCGGACCAGTTCCTGAACATCCTCGCGGCTTTCCCGCGAGGTGTACGGAGAGGGCATGAAGACGCCCAGCACGTTGGCCGGGCCCAGCGCATCCGCGGCAATCGCCGCGGTCAGGGCCGAGTCCACCCCCCCGCTCAGCCCGATGACCACCCGTTTGAACCCGTTCTTGCTGGCGTAGTCGCGCACGCCCAGGACCAGTGCCTGATAGACCTCTTCCAACGGATCCAAGAGATCCCCCTGGCTTGGCACGGCGCGCGCCTGAGCCCTGGGCGCGTAGGCATCCGAGATCACCACCCGCTCGACTATGGCGGTCATCTTCCCGCCAGACCATTTTTTCCGTCCGTGCCCCATCCTCGCCCTGGTCACGGCCCCCACGTTCAGGTCCGCGACGATCAGATCCTCTTCGAAGGCCTTGCCCCTGGCCACGACCTCTCCGCTCTGGTCCAGGATCAAACTGTTTCCGTCGAAGACCAGTTCATCCTGCCCCCCAACCGTATTGGTGTAGGTCACGACCACCCCGTTCTCTCTGGCGCGGGTGGCCAGCATCTGCTCCCGCAACCGGCTCTTGCCCACGTGGAACGGAGAGGCGTTGATGTTCACGATCACTTCCGCTCCCGCGGCCGCTTGGGCCCGGCTGGGCCCCTCCGGGAACCAGATGTCTTCGCAGATGTTGACTCCCACGACCGTCCCGTTCAGCAGGATGACGGGGATGCGGCAGCCCGGATGGAAATACCGGCTCTCATCGAAGACCCCGTAGTTCGGCAGATACAACTTGCTGTAGGAGGTGACCAGCCGCCGGTCGGCGATGACCGCCGCCGCGTTGGAGAGTTCATGCCGCCCGGCCGGCACCACCATCGGGTGGCTCGACTTCTGGTGCACCCCCTCCCCTGCCCCGACGTACCCCACCACGGCCGCCACGTCCCGGCACTGGCGGACGACCTCGGCAAGAGCCCGGCTGGTGTCTTCCAGGAAGTGCGGCTTGAGCAGCAGATCCTCCGGCGGATAGCCGGTGATCGCCAGCTCCGGGAAGGCCACCAGATCAACCTTGGCCTTCCGGGCCTCCTTCAGCCAGGCACCGATGCGTCGCACGTTCCCGTCGAGATCGCCCACGGTGGGGTTCATCTGGACCATCGCGATGCGGAACCAGCGCACCCCCGTTGGCCTGTCCGGTCTCTTCACGGTTGTCACCCGCGCGAGCAAAAAAAAACGCCCTCTGCCCCACTCGCTCAACGGGGGCGGAGGACGTCATCGTCCAGATCTCTCACTGCTCACCGGCGGGAAACGTCGTTGTCTCCCTTCCCAGTCCTGATGGGCTTATAACATCGCCTCGATGAACCTGTCAAGATTTTTTTAGGTCGGCCTGCCGCTCGATCCCGAGCGCCAGGATGACGGCCTCCGCGATCTCGCGCATGGATTTGCGCATGTCCATGCTCTGACGCTGCATGAGACGGAAGGCCTCTTCTTCCGAGATGCCCTTGGCCTGCATCAGGCTCCCCTTGGCCCGCTCGACCAGCTTGCGCACCTCGAGGGCCTCCTGCATCTCAAATGACTTCTCCACCAGCTTGGTGTTTTCGATGGCGATGGCCGCCTGGTTGGCGATGGCCTGCAGGACCTTGATCTCCTCCGACGTAAAGGCGTGGGGCACGGAGGTGTAACTGTTGATCACCCCGACGGCCCGATCCCGGATCAGCATGGGCACCGACAGAAGCGAGCAGAGCCCCTCTTTCCTGGCGATCTCCGGGTACATATAGTCGTGCTCGCGCGTGACGTCCAGCACGATGATCGGGCGGCGTTCCTGCACCGCCCGACCGCTGATGCTCTGTCCCAGCTTCAGGCTCGGCTTCCGGCGGTACTGCTCGCTCAGGCTCTGGGTCGCCATGATGCGGAGTTCGCCGGCCTGCTGGTCGAGCAGCATGATGGAGCAGATTTTGGAGTTCATCATCTGGGCGGTCATCGTCACGATGAGCTGCAGCACGTCCTCGATCAGCCGGTTCGACGCGACGGTCTCCGAGACCTGCGACAGGGTATCCACCTGGAGCGCCTTGCGCTTCATCTCGTCGTACAGCCTGGCGTTCTCGATGGCGCCCCCCACCTGGTTGGCGATCGTGGAAAGCAGCGCCAGTTCGTCCGGCCGGTACCGCCGCGGCCGCTTGTGCTGCACGTTGATGACCCCCACCGCCTCCTTCTTGGCCATGATCGGCACCGAGACAAACGCCTGATACCGGTCTTCCGGCAGGTTGTGGAAGAACTTGAACCGCGGATCGTCGTTCGCGTTGCTGGGGATCACCACACGGGTGCGCTCGCGCGCCACCCAGCCGGTGATGCCCTCCCCCAGCCCGATCGTGATCCGGCCGATGAGTTTGGGGTGCGGGTTTTTGGAGGCCCTCAGAATGAGCTCTTCGCGACTTTCGGACAGCAGATAGAGCAGGCAGGCGTCCGCCTTGGTCACCTCGACCACGACGTCCACGATGTGCCTGAGCACCGCTTCGAGATCCAGCGTGCTGCTGATGGATTCGCTGATCCGATGCAACACGTCCACCTCGCGCGCTTTCTCGCGCAGGGCCTGCTCGAGCTGTGCCACGGATTGATGACGCTTGAGCTCCATGCCTATCGGCGCCTCTCCTTAGTCGCCGTCCCGTTGAGCCGAGGGCTCTTGCCTTGTCCTTCTGCCCCGGGTCGCATCCACGAACCACCGCTTGACCTGGTCCCGCTCCAGGGGCCTGATCACGACCTTCCCGATCCGTTCCGGCAAGACGCAGTGGAGGCGTCCCCGCGCGACTTTCTTGTCGTGCTGCATGGCGCGCCAGAGCTCGGTGAACCGCACAGGCGGGAGCCGATCGGGCAGCCCGGCCCGGCGGACCAGCTCACGCTGCCGGACGACCACCTCTTGCGTGCAGAGCCCCAAAGACCTGGCGAGCTCCGCCTCCTGCACCATGCCGACCGCCACCGCTTCTCCGTGAATCAGCTTCCGATACCCCCCCAGCGATTCCAGCGCGTGGCCGATGGTGTGGCCGTAGTTGAGGATCCGCCGCCGGTCCGATTCCCGCTCGTCCTCCGCGACCACCGAGGCCTTGATCTGGCAGGACCGGGCGATCGCGTACGCGACCGGGACCGGCTGCATGCCGAGCAGCTCATCCATCTGCTTTTCCAGGTAGGCAAAGAAGGCTTCGTCTTCGATCACGCCGTACTTGATCACCTCGGCCAGGCCGGCGGTCCATTCACGCGGCGGGAGGGTGCGAAGCGTGTCCGGATCGATGAAGACCGCTCGAGGCTGATGGAACGATCCGATCAGGTTTTTTCCCAGCGGATGGTTGACGCCGGTCTTGCCCCCGACGCTGGAATCCACCTGTGCGACCAACGTGGTCGGCACCTGGATACAAGGAACCCCCCGGACAAAGATCGAGGCCGCAAATCCGGCCAGGTCCCCGACCACCCCGCCGCCCAGAGCCAGGACAACGGACCCCCGCTCGAAGCGCCCGCGCACCAATTCGTCCAGGATCCTGGTCACCCAGCGGAACGACTTGGCCCGCTCGCCTTCCGGGACCAGGATCACCCTGGCTTGATAGCCGGCGGACTTGAGCGACCGGAGAACGGCCGACCCATAGAGCCGGGCCACGACCGGGTTCGTGACCACCGCCACTTTGCCCACCAGGCCCAGTTGCCGCAGGCACGGACCAACTTCCCTGCGCAAGCCGGCTTTGATCAGAATGTCGTAGCTGCGCTCGCCCAGTGGGACGGTGACGCGTTGCTCCGCCGACATCGGTTGTTCTGCTGAAGCCATCATGAATTTCCACCCGCCCGAGCACCACGTTGACCGGCTTGCAAGCCGGCCTCCCGCCACGCCGGGAGAGGCCGGGGACGCCGGCGTCCCTCAGCCCAGACCGCATGCATCGTTCGAAAGAAGTGGCCCGAGAGAGAGCAACCAACGAGGTAAAACAACAGGATGGTAACACAGTGCTGGTCAAACTAAAAGGCTTTCACGTAGGCCTGGTAGGCGTCGTAATTGCGCTTCATTTCCTCCACACTGTCGCCGCCGAACTTTTCGATCATGGCATTGGCCATCTCAAAGGCGATCACCGCCTCCCCGACGACGCCCGCCGCCGGCACCGTACAGATATCCGACCGCTCGACCGTGGCGTCGAAAGGCTCCTTGGTCTGGATGTCCACGCTTTTCTTGGGGCTGTAGAGGGTGGAGATGGGCTTCATGGCCACCCGCAGGACGATCGGTTCGCCGTTGGTGATGCCGCCCTCCAAGCCGCCCGCATTGTTGGTTTTGCGGACGAATCGCCGTCCGTCCCGCTCGTAATAGATGTCGTCATGCACCTCGGAGCCGAACCGACGCGCCGCCTCGAATCCCATCCCGATCTCCACGCCTTTCATCGCCTGAATGCTCATGGCGGCCATGGCCAGCCGCGCGCTCAGCCGCCGGTCCCACTGCGCATAGCTTCCCAAGCCGATGGGCGGGCTGGTGACCACCACCTCGAACACGCCGCCCAACGTATCCCCCTTGTGCTTGGCCGCCCTGATCCGCTCGACCATCTGGGCCCCCGCCTCAGGGTCCGGGGAACGGACATCGGAGGCCTCGGCCCGCTCGTAGGCCTCCAGCGGATCATCGCACCGCTTGGCCGCAATGCCGCCGATCTCGGTCGTGTAGCTGACGACCCTCATGCCGAACTGGGCCAAGATGGCCTTGGCGACCCCGCCCACGGCGACGCGGATGGCGGTCTCGCGGGCACTGGCCTTCTCCAGCACGTTGCGGATATCGCGATGGCCGTACTTGATGGCCCCCACCAGATCCGCGTGGCCCGGACGAGGACGGGTCACGACTTTTTCCGGAGGCACGGGCCCCGGATCGACCGCCATGACCTCCCGCCAGTTCTCCCAATCCTTGTTGGCGATCATCAGCCCGATCGGGTTCCCCAGCGTGATCCCCTTGCGAACTCCGCAGGCGAACTCCACCCGATCCTCTTCAACCCGCATCCGACCGCCTCTCCCGTAGCCTTTCTGGCGTCGGGCCAGGTCCTGGTTCACGTGGTCGGACCGCAAAGGCAGCCCGGCGGGCACCCCCTCCAGGATGGCCAGGAGATACTTGCCGTGTGACTCGCCTCCGTTCAGATACCGCAGCATGGTGGATGTCTTGTGTCAGTTTTTGACGATGATGGGGGTTAGGAAGATCAGGAGTTCATTTTTTTGGACGTTTTCGGTCTTGCTTTTGAACAACCAGCCGATCACGGGAATGCGTGAGAGAAACGGGATGCCGACCACGGTGTTGCTCTGGGTGTCCTCGATGATCCCTCCGATCACCATCGTCTCTCCGTCGCGGATCAGGACCTGGGTCTGGGCTTCCCTCTTGTCGATGCTCGGACCGGCGTTAGGGTTGCTGGCGGACCCCACCGCGTTGCGCGTGGCCTTGATTTTCAGCAGAATCGGTTTGACCATCTCCTTGGGGTCCCGGGACGTGATCTGGGGCGTGATCTGGAGGGAAAGCAAGGCATCCACGAAAGTGGTCTGGGTGCCTTGCAGGGAGGTCGTCACATAAGGAATCGCCTGACCCTGCTCGATCTTGGCATCCCGCTTGTCAAGGGTGGTGATCTTAGGGGCGGCGATCACCTTTGTCAAGCCCAGCGACTCGCCGGCCGAGAGCCGCAGGTCCAGCAAGGTTCCCCCGACCGTCTTTCCGATCTGAATGCCGGCCGAGGGAGCCGGGGAGTTCCCGAGCGCCGCCGGCAGGTTGACCAAAAAGCCCGATGTCGGCGCGCCGAAGTTCCCGGTTGGCCCGCCCTCAAAATTCAGGACCCGACTCTGAGACAAGGTGCCCAGGCTCTGGAACCCCCACTGCACGCCGAGAGACCGGATGTAGGTCGTATCCGCCTGAACGATCCGCGCTTCGATCTGGATCTGGGGCACCTCCAGGTCCAGTTCCCGCACCAGTTGCGTAAACGTCGCCACGCGGGACTCGGTGTCCTGGATCACCAGGGCGTTGCTGGCCAGGTTCAGGGTGAGCTGGCCGCGCGGGCTCAGATATTGCTGGAGGGTGATCTTGATCTCGGCGGCCGGCACGTTTTGCACGTAAATGACCCGGGTCACCAGATCCTCGGCCTTGATCTTGGATTCCTTGGCCTTCGCCTCCTCGTCCTGCTGGCGGGCGATGTTGGCCAGCGTATCGATCCAGACGATGTTCCCCTCGCGAATCATCCCCAGGTTGTTCATCTTCAGCAGCATGTCGAGGGCCTGATCCCAAGGCACGCTCACCAGCTTGAGGGTCACCTTGGCCTTGACCCCCTCGCCGACCACGATATTGAAGCCGCTCACATCGGCGATGAGCCTGAGGACGTTGGTGATATCCGCCGTCTGGAAGTCCAGCGAGATCCGCCGCCCCACATAACGGGGCTGGCCGATTTCATCCGGCTCCGAAGCCCCCTTGGCCTCGGGGGCCATCTGGGCCAGCCGCGGGGCCTCGGCAATCCGGGCCAGCCGCTCGGGGAATGGCACCGTGCCGGCGGAGGCGATGCGTACCTGCTTGTCGCCCGGATCGAATCCCTTCTGAACCGCTCCTTGCCCCGGCCGGTCAGCCTCCTGCGGCTCCGTTTTCCTGGCCAGCCCTTCCGTCGATCCACCCGAAGGCTCTGGCGAGGGCGCGGCGGTCAGTTTGATCGCGAGCGAATTGCTGCCCGGCTGGACGACGTAGGTCGCGCGCTTGGGCAGGTCAAGGACGAGCCGGACTTTCTGGGAATGGTGGCCGATCCGGATCTGTTTGAGCAGCGGATGGTCGACCGGCAGCACTTGCAGGCGGAGCGGCGTGTCGACGCGGGCCAGGTCCACGATCAGCCGGTCATGGTTGAGCGGCCTCACGTCATAGGCAAACTCGCCATCGCCGGAGATGACGACGGTCGCCTCCCCCTCCCCGCGCTGCACTTCCACTTTGGTCATGGTCCTGGCGGGCGGGCCGGCTCCCGCCGCACCCGGGGGCGACGCGTCCGGACCACCCTCCTGCAGCGCACTGCCCTCGCGCGCTGCCTCCGTTCCCGCGGGTGCCTTGCCGACCTTGGGGAAATCGATGACCAGACGGGTCCCCACTGCCTTGACGTCCGGCTCGACGGCCGCGGCCAGCATGAACTGCAATTGCAGGCCGGCCCTGGGTTTTGACACCTCGGTGGGGATCACTTCCAGAAGCGGCGGCTTGTTCACCTCCATCCGCTGGAGATGGCTTCCTTTCGAAAACCCGGGCAGGTCCACCGTCACGCTGGCGGGAACCACGCTCGTGGACAAATCATAGGCCAAGGAGTCGCCGCCTTCGACTTCCACGCGAAGCCGGTCCGGAAGGTCGGTGATCCGAAGGCTCTCCAGGGGTCTGGTCTGCTGCCCCGCATCGGTGTTCCCCGACACGGAGGAATCGTGCGCGCAAGACAGGAGGCTCAGGACCGCAAGAGACGCCGCGACGTGCCGGCAGGTTTGTGTCCAGCTCATTCCGAGCCCTCTTTGGCATGCAAGTGTTTCACGTATTCCCGCACCTGCCGTCTGCCGTAGACATCCGCGTATTGTTCCTGAACAATGACGGCGTTTTCCGTGATCGCGCTCACCACGCCGTTGTTCGGTCCGATGCGGGTCCCCCGCTTGACCGTATAGCCCTTGCCATCCGGTGTCTGCACCATCGCGCTGTAGCCGAACCCGCCCCAGATGATTCCGATCAAATTCAATTCTGTCAGCCCGACACGCTGCAGCGGCGGCAAGTCCAGCCGCTGCGCGCCCGGTGCCTGCCCTTCCAACCCGACCGGCTTGAAGGGATCGCGCCGGCCGGACGGATCGTACGAGTAGGCCCCGCCCGTCTGGACCGCTAGTCCCGGGGCCGCACCGGGCGCGGCTCCGGACGAGGCCGTCGCGTTTGGTGGCGGGCCGGCCTCGTGAGCCTGGCTCTGGCCGGTTGCCGACGCACCCTCCTGGGCAAGCAGACCGGGTTCTTCCATCAGGCAGAACGCCCAGAGAATCGCAACCGTGGCGGGTCCGGCCCATCCGGAAAGCCCGCTCCGGCTTGATCTCGGTCCCTTCACGCCTGGCGAGGTCATGGTTTCCCCGTCGCCACCGACGTTGTCGCTTCCGGTGGCGCGGCGAATGCGGTCAGCTCAAAGATCGTCTGAATCACGACGTGATCCTGTTCGATCTTGGAGGCTCCCATGACCAGATTCGACACGTTGATGATCCGGGGCAATTTGTTGACCCGATCAAAGAACAGCGCCGCCGTATGGTACCCGCCCGCCACCTCCACGCTGACCGGCAGCCGCACGAACAGCTTGGACGGATCCTGCACCTGCGTGCCGGGTTTCCAGAGCTTGATGTCCAATCCCAGCCGGACCCCCAGATCGGACAGCTGCTTCAACAGCGACGCCGCTTCTTCCTCCGGCGGCAGCCGCTCCTTCTTTTTCTCGAGCGCCACTTCAAGCTGTTTGTTGGCGGCAATCAACTCGTCCAGATGCCGCACCTTGATGCTGGTCGTCTGGATCTCGGCATCCAGCTTCCCGATCTCCCCCTGGAGCCGTGTGATGATGTCCGATTTGGGCACCATGACGTAATAGTAAAACCCCAGGCAGATCCCGGCCATGACGATCCCGAGCAGGGCCACCTTCTGGCCGACCGGCACCGTCCGCAGGAAATCCAGATTGACCTTGGGAAGTTCCACCTCATCCCTTCAAGGCCAGGTTGACCCTGAACTGATACAGGTTTACCTTGGCCTCCGATCCAGAGCGCGTTTCCGCCAGACGAATGTTGGTGAAATAGTTCGTGCGGCGGAGGTTGTTGACAAACTCCACCACGTCGTCGTTCGTGAGCGCCTTCCCTTCCAATTCCACGTCATTGCCCTTCATGTTCAATCGTACGAGCCACAGCTTGAGCGGGTCGACGCTCTGGCTCACGTAATCCAGCACACGCACCGGGCCGCTGCGCGACTTTTCCAGCTGGTCAATGACGCGATTCTTGTCCTCCAGCAGCTTTTTTTTCTGCTCGAAGTCCTGGACCTGCTTGATCTTTTCCTTGAGAGAAACCAACTGCTTTTCTTTCTCTTGTTTTTCGAGCTGCCGTGCCTCGATGTCGCCATCCAGCACGCTGGAGTAGTACAGACAGGCTCCGATCGTGAGAAGAATCAGGCTCAGCGCCGCAGCGGCCTCGATGCGGACGTCCGCCTGCTTCGGTCCTCCCCTGGCGCGCTGTCCCGGAAGCAGATTGATCCGGATCATCGATCCCCCACCATCCTCAACGCCAACCCGACCCCGACCCCCGCTTGAGGCGCCATCTCGGCCAGGAAATCTTGATCGAACCCGCCCGTGACTGTATCCACGCAATTGAAGGGATTGACCAACTCCACGGATCCCCCCATGCGCTCCTTCAGCTGCAGCAGCAAGCCGGGCACTTTGGCGCAGCCCCCGCACATGAGAATCTTGTTCACCTCGCCATCGGTGTAGGTGCTCTTGAAGTAGTCCACCGACCTGGCGATTTCCGACGCCACCTCGGCGTTCACGCCCTCGATGACGGTCGTAACGGCCTCAGGGGCCACGCCTTCGCGACGTTCGCCCCTCTTGGCCGCCTCGGCCTCTTCGTACGGCACCCCCAATTCCCTCTGAATCGACTCGGTATACCGATTGCCTCCGATAGAAATGTCGCGGGTGAAGAGAGAGGTGGCGCCTTTCAGGATATTCACGTTCATCACGCTGGCCCCGATATTCACGAGCGTGACGATCTCGTCCGGGTTCACCTCGTAATTGATCCCGTACATGTTTTCGATGGCGAAGGCGTCGACATCCAGGACCATCGGGGTCAACCCCGCTCCTTTCACCAGTTCGGCCAGCTCGTTCACCTTTTCCTTTTTGGCCGCCACCAGCAAGACGGACATTTGGGGCTGCCCGTCATCCGACTGTTCGAGAGGGTTCAGGACATGAAAGTCCAGGTTCACTTCGTTGATGTCAAAGGGAATGTACTGTTCGGCCGCGAGTTTCACCTGGGCCTCTAATTCATCGTCCGGCATCGGCGGCAACGCGATTTTTTTCACGATGACCGAATGCCCTGAGATCGACATCGCCACATTCTTCAGCTTCGCCTCTGTTTCCTTGAGGAGATCCTTGATCACCGTCACGACACGGGCGGCATCCATGACGGTTCCATCCACAATCACTTCCGGCTCCAACGGTTTGATGCCGAATTTTTGCAGGACGTACCGTCCCTTCTGCTCCTTCATCTGAACCAGCTTGATGGCGCTGGATCCGATATCCAGCCCCAGCAACTGCTTCGTGGGTCCCAGCAGCGACCCGATGTCCATGTTCAGAAGTTGCTGGATTGGCGCAAACACCTTCGACACCTCGATCAGAGCACCGCGTTGCGCGACTTGATGATCTGCTTGATTTCCTGAATATTCTGCGCCGTGTACACCCGCCAGTTCCGCCAATCGCGCGGTGGCCCCGAGATCAGCCCCTCCCGCTCCCATCGAAACAGCGTCGCGCGCGAGACATCGAAGAGCTTGCAGACTTCAATCGTCTTGTAGCGCCTTTTTGAGTTGCCTACCAAGTTTGGCATATAGGGCCCCCGCCTCAAAACGAAAAGTCTATCCCGTCATGTAACGAGTAAGTATAGTCAATATATTATCCCTGTCAAGCAAACTCACTTGTTTTACAAGCGGATGCGCCGCTTTTCTGGGGTAGAAGCGATCGACCTGCAGAAAAATCAGGAAAATGGCAGCCGGCTAGGTCTTCTGCAGATCGCGATGGCGAATGGTGAGATCTCGGCCCGCCTTCGCAAAGCTCTCTCGTAACCGCAAGGCAATGGCGACGGATCGATGGCGCCCGCCCGTGCAGCCGATGGCGATCGTGAGGTAGCTGCGGCGCTCTCGCTCGTAGAGGGGAAGCAGGAAATTGAGCAGGGCTTCGAGGTGGGCCAGAAAAGCCGCGGCATCCGGATCGCCCAGCACGTGGGCCTGCACGCGCGGATCCTCCCCGGTGAGCGGTTTCAATTCTTCCACAAAATTGGGGTTGCGTAAAAAACGCGAGTCGAACAGCAAATCCGCTTCATAGGGGACGCCGAACTTGAACCCAAAGGTCAGCAGGGACACCGTCATGTGATGCTTGGCGCCCTGCTCCAGGTAATCCCGTGCCAGCAAGTCTTTGAACTCGTGGACCGTCAGGTCGGACGTGTCGATGATCCGATCCGCGCGCCGTTTGAGGTCGAGCAGCCGTTCCCGCTCGACCCGCACCCCCTCCAGAACCGGCGATTGGGGAAGCAACGGGTGCGGGCGGCGAGACTCGGAAAACCGGCGCACGAGCACCTCATCCCTGGTCTCGAGAAACAATAACTCGACAGAATGGCCAAGCGCTTTCAAGCGGTCCAGGTTGTCAAAGAAATCCGCAAAGAACCCGCGCTCGCGGATATCGATGCCCAGCGCAACGTTGCGAACCTCCCCCTGTTGCAAGCACAGTTCGGCAAACTTCGGGAGCAAGGGGAGCGGCAAGTTGTCCACGCAAAAAAACCCCAGGTCCTCAAAACACTTGATCGCGTGGGTTTTCCCGGATCCGGAGAGACCGCTGATAATGACCAAGTGCAGCGCCTGCATCGGCTCCCTACCCCGCTGGTTGGGGATCGATCAATTCGACCGTGCCATGGCCCGTTCGCCGCAGCACTTGCAACCGGTTGGCAGCGGCGTTGATGAAGACCAGCATCGCGGCAGGCTGGTCACCGAGGCCTTCGACGGCTTCCGCAAGCGTCAGGCGCCGCAGGGGGGAGCGCAGGGTCTTGAGACCCGTTGGTTTCGCGTGAGCTTCGCGTTCCCGCGAGGGAAGGGGAGGAGCGGCGGGGCGCGCCGGCTTATGGCTGACCAGCTTCTCTTTGTGTTTTCGCACCTGGCTGACGATTTTGTCGCACAACTGATCGATCGACGCGTACAGATCCTTGGTAGAGGCCTTCGCCTGGATGATCGCGCCGTTGAGGTTCAGGACCACCTCGGAAGTCTGCCGATACTTCTCGACGCCCAAGACCACCTGAACCGTCCCCAGCTTGGCCCCGTACCGTTCCAACCGCTTCATGCGGGTCTCGATGTATCGCCGCAAAGCGGCGGTGACCTCGACGTGCCGACCGGTAATCATCACTTGCATGCCATACCCTCTGGTTATTCACAACGGGTTCACCGCGCACGACCCACCCCTAAGGTTTCCAGGCTTGCCATTTCCCCGAGCATCCCCATCGACGGACCAGGTGCACCGACGACCGCGGGGAATGGCGAGCACCCACCGCACCAACGTTTCGTGGAGTCGTTCAAAAGAACCGCTTGCGCTGACTTGCGGACGGGATGTTTTCTTCGGATCGGTACTTCGCCACCGTGCGGCGGGCGATCATGATGTTGTCGGCGCGGAGCCGCGCGGCAATTTCCTGATCCTTCAGCGGGTGCTGGGCGTCCTCTTCGGCCACCATCCGGCGAATCATGTCCCGAACCGTGATCGAGGAGAGCATGTCCTCGTTTTGATCGGATCGCTGGATGCCGGCATTGAAAAAGAATTTCAGCTCAAACATGCCCTGCGGGCAGTAGACGTACTTGTTGGCGGTGACCCGGCTGATCGTGGACTCGTGCATGCCGATATCTTCCGCGACCTGCTTGAGGACGAGGGGTCGGAGAGCCGATACCCCTTTTTCAAAGAACTGCTCCTGAAACTTGACGATGCTCCCGACCACCTTGATGATGGTCTTGTTGCGCTGTTCGATGCTGCGGATGATCCACTGGGCTCCGCGCAGTTTTTCGTCCAAATAGGCCTTGGTCGTCTCCGACTGATCACGCTTGCTCGCCATCAACTGCTTGTAATAGGGGCTGATGCGAAGGCGTGGCAAGCCCTCGTCGTTGAGCAGCACCACCCATTCCCCTTCGTTCTTCACGACGAAGACGTCGGGCACAACGACGTAATTGTCCGATGCAAAATACGGCCGTCCCGGTTTCGGCTCAAGCCCCTCAATCACGCGGGTGGCCGCAAAGACCTCCTCAGTCGTCACGCCCAGTGCCTTGGCGATCCGTCCGTAATGCTTTTTTTCCAGGTCCTTCAGATGGTCGGCGACGATGGCTTCGGGCAGCGAGCCTTTTAATGCGCCGGCCCGTCCTCCGACCATCCCCATCGGATCACGATCCAGGTGTCCCAATTGGATCAGCAGGCACTCCCGCAAGTCACGCGCCCCTACGCCGGCCGGATCAAACGTCTGAACGTGTTTCAGCACCGCCTCGACCGCTTCCGGCGGGACGCCGGCATCGGCGGCCAGATCGCTCAACGGCGTTCTGAGATACCCGTCTTCATCCAGGTTCCCGATAATGATCCGCCCGATCTCCTTGTCCGGCTCGCTGAGCCCCGAGAGCCCCAACTGCCACAGCAGGTGATCCTCCAGTGAGGTCGGCTTGACGGCGGTCTGGTCATACGAGGGCAGATCGTCCTGCGCGGCAGAGGGATACTCCACGTCGCCAGCCCGGCGATCGCTCTCAAAGTAGTCCTCCCAGCCAAGCTCATCGGAACTCTCGGGGGCATCGGGTTTGGCCTCATCGGCTTCCCCGCTTCCCTCGGTCTGCTTGAGTTCCTTCTTCTCTTGCGTCCACTCCTCGAGTGAGGCTCCTTCCCCGTCCTCCGCATCGACCTGCAGTTCCTCCAGCAGCGGATTGTCCATCAGATGCTGCGTGAGGGTCTGCTGGAGCTCCAACCGGGACAGCTGCAACAGCTTGATCGCCTGCTGCAACTGCGGCGTCATGATCAGCTTTTGGCCGAGACGGAGATCAAGCCGCAGTTTCATGCCGATCCTCGACAGGAGTGTCTTCGGTCACAAACGGAAGCGCTCGCCCAGATATATCGCGCGCGCCGTGGAGCTGTTCACGATCGTATCGGGCGTCCCGGACTCCAGAATGGTCCCTTCGTTGATGATGTAGGCCCGATCGGTGATGGACAGCGTCTCTTGCACGTTATGGTCCGTGATCAGGATCCCGATCTGCTTCTGCTTGAGCCGCGTGACAATCTGCTGGATGTCGCCCACCGCGATCGGGTCGATGCCGGCAAAGGGCTCGTCGAGGAGCAGGAACTGGGGATGAATCACCAGCGCCCGCGTAATCTCCAGCCGCCGGCGCTCTCCCCCGGAGAGCGCGTAGGCCTTGCTCTTGCGAAGAGCCGTGAGATCGAGCTCCTTGAGGAGCGCCTCCAGCCGGAGCCCCCGCTCCTGCGGGGAGAGCACCAGCATTTCCAGAATCGCCAGGATGTTGTCTTCCACCGACAACCGCCGGAACACCGACGATTCCTGCGGCAAGTATCCGATGCCGCGCCTGGCACGCTTGAACATCGGCAGATCGGTGATCGGCTTCCCATTGAGCTGGATCTGTCCCGCGTCAGGCTGGCACAGCCCCACCATCATGTCAAAGATCGTGGTCTTGCCGGCCCCGTTCGGCCCCAAGAGCCCCACGACTTCGCCCGCCCGGACATCCAGGCTGACACCTTTGACGACCTGCCGACCTTTGAAGCTCTTCTTCAGCCCGCTCGCCTGCAGGCAGGGCTGCGTGGTCCGAGCCGCGGGGGGAGCGCTGGCAGGCGCCTCGGTCGAGGTGGCCGGCGTCACCGCTCCTCTCCCTGATTCTGCTCGATCTGAACGCGGGAGCCTCCCTCGACGACGCTGCGGTCCTCGGCCAGGTACATCGTGATTTTCTGTCCGGTCACACGGGTTCCTTTCTGCCAGGCAACCGGCTCCCCCGTCAAGACGATCTTTTCTTCGTCGGCAAAGTACACCGCCTTCTGGCTCGTGGCCCGGCCTTCATCTTTCTCGATCATCACGCGGCCGGTGGCTTCGATCAGGCTCACCGATCGATTTCCCGTCGTGGGCAGCGCGCCGGGGCCGGGCTTCGCCCCCTTGTCCGCCGCCCCCGCACCGCCGGGGGCCCCATTGCCACGGACCGCGCCAGGCGTTCCCTGGGACGGTTGGCCGCCGGGCCTGAACAGGACGACCATGACATCCGAATGGACGACCAGCGATCCCCTGGTCAGCACGACGGTGCCTTCAAAAATGGCCTTGTTCTCCTGATTCTTGACCGTCATCTTTTCGGACGTGATCGTGGTGTTCTGGCTCTCCGGGGAAGCCGGGTTGGCCCCTCCCTTCTCCGCCGCCTGCGCGACGACGGCAGCCAGCACGATCAGTGCACCGAGACTATGGCGTAATGACGACTTGAACATCCCGTGCGATCCTGAATTCTTCCGTATCCAGTTTGCCGACCAGACCGCGTCCTCTCACGACCAAGCCGTGACCGGAGATGGTCACAGGATCGCCCGTCTTGACTTCTCGCTCTCGATCCGTCCAGGCCAGGTGGTTGGTCTTGATTGTATACCCGCTCTGGAGCTGCACGGCGATCCGGTCCTCGCGCTTGACGAGCACAAAATCCTTGCTGACGAGATCAATCGTTCCTTCATCGCCTTCCAGCTTGAGTTCCCACCCCTTCGATCCGTACAGAGTCACCTGGACCTGCTCGAGCCTGGCGCGATGCTCGGCCTCGAACACGTGGGCCTGCTGAGCCTGCACCTCCCATTGGACAACACCGGCGCGGGATTGGATGAACTTGAACTGATCAATACCGGCGTCCGATCGGCCGAGGGGGCCTTGGCTCGCCGAACTGGGCGGCGGAACCGATTCCGTCCTTGTGGCCAGGAGGTAAAGGAGGAAGGAAGCGAGAACGACCGTGAGACCAAGTAAACCGCCTCGGGCCCAGCGTTGCCACATGACCCTACCCAAATCAATCGTTTAGCGTCGCACGAGCATCCAGGCACGATACTAGCATAGGCAGCGAGGCAAGTAAACCGGCGGCGCGCCGCCTGATGTTCGCAGAACGCCGGGCAATGGCGCGCCGCCGGACGAGGTGTTGAGTCGGCAGGGCTCGGCGGGAAACGTCTAGGAGGGTGCTTCCCCTGTAGGTGGCTTCGAGCCAGCGGGAGGCGCGGCCTTGGCTGCTTTTTTGCCGCTCTTCTCCGCATCCGGCAACGCGGGCTTGGTCGAAGCGCTCTCGGCCTTTTTGGCCACCAACTCGATGGCGACCATGGCGGCCGTATCCCCCACGCGGCGGCGGGTTTTGATCAGCCTGGTGTAGCCTCCGGAGCGGTCACGAAACCGACCGGCCACGTCGTCGAACAGCTTGGACACGACGTCCTTGCTGCGGAGAAAGCCGAGCGCCCGACGCCGGGCAGGCAGGTCGCCTTGCTTGCCCAACGTGATCATCCGTTCCGTGAAGCCGCGGATTTCCTTCGCTTTCGCCTCGGTAGTCTCGATCCGCTCGTGGTCCAGCAGCGAGGTGACCAGGCTCCGGAACAGGGCCCAGCGGTGTTTCGTCTTCCTTCCGAGCTGTCTTCCATTTTTTCTGTGGCGCACGGTTCCCCTCGTCTTCCTATTCGGTCTTGGCGCTCCCGTCTCCGGACGGAAGGGCATCGATCTTCATCCCAAGCCCCAATCCCATCTCGGCAAGTATTTCCTTGATCTCGTTCAGGGACTTCTTGCCGAAGTTTTTGGTCTTGAGCATTTCCATCTCGGTCCGTTGCACCAGATCGGCGATGGTCTTGATGTTGGCGTTCTTCAAGCAATTGGCCGCCCGGACGGACAGCTCGAGCTCGTTCACGCTGCGGAACAGGTTTTTGTTGATTTCCCGCCGCTCCTCGTCCTTCCGGACCTGCGGCTTCGCCTCGCCGAGCTCCTCCGGATGAATGAAAATATTGAGGTGGTCGCGCAGGATGCCCGCCGAAGTCGAGAGCGCATCCTGGGGGGTGATGCTCCCATCCGTCCAGATCTCGAGCAGCAATTTGTCATAGTCCGTGACCCGGCCGACTCGTGCGTTCTCGACCTGGAAGTTGACGCGCTTGACCGGCGAATAGATCGAGTCCACGGCGATCACGCCGATCGGCAAGCCTTCTTCCTTGTTCCGCTCCGCCGGGACATAGCCGCGTCCCGGCTTGATCGTCATCTCCATATCCAAGGTCGCCTCTTTATCCAGCGTGGCGATATGCAGGTCCGGGTTCAGCACGGCCACGTCGGCGTCATGAATAATGTCCGAGCCCTTGGCTTCGCCCGGCCCCTTTTTCCGGAGCCGGATGGTCTTGGGCTTGTCCGTGTGCAATTTCAACCGGAGGCTCTTGACGTTCAGGATGATGGCGGTCACGTCTTCGGTCACACCGGGAATCGTCGAAAACTCGTGCAGCACCCCTTCGATCCGCACCGTCGTCACCGCGGCGCCGGTCAGGGAGGACAGGAGCACACGACGCACCGAATTGCCGATGGTTGTCCCGAATCCGCGTTCGAACGGCTCAGCCGTAAACTTGCCGTATGTCGGGGTCGCCGTCTCCTTGTCGACTTCGACCCGCATCGGGACCTGGAAGTCCTTCATCGCCTTGATCATAGTCCCCCCTTCGCCTCGCCTTCGTGACCAGACAGCCCTTGGGCCGGCCTGCTGCCGCGCGGCAGCGCCCGGGCCATGCGCTACCTGGAATACAACTCCACGACCAACTGCTCGTTCACCGGCAGCACGATCTCTTCTTTCGTCGGAAGCCCCCGCACCGTGCCCTTGAAAGCCGCGCGGTCCAGCTCCAGCCAGCTCGGGATGCCCCGACCATCCACCGCCTCCAGCGCCGACTGGATCGACGGAATTTCCCGGCTCTTGGGACGAACCTCCACTTCATCGCCGGCCTTGACGGTGTAGGAGGGCACGTCGGTTTTCCGGCCGTTGAGGAGGATGTGGCCGTGGTTCACGATCTGCCTGGCCTCCTTGCGCGACGAGGCAAACCCCAACCGGTACACCACGTTGTCCAGCCGGCACTCCAGCAGCTTCAGCAAATGCTCGCCCGTGATCCCGGTCTTGCGCTCGGCCCGTCCGAACACCCCGCGGAACTGCCGCTCCTGCAGGCCGTAGATCCGCCGAAGCTTCTGCTTCTCGCGCAGCTGCGCGCTATACTCGGAGACTCGCTGACGCCCCTGTCCATGCTGGCCCGGCGGATAGCTCCGGCGCTCGATGGCGCACTTCTCGGTCATGCATCGCGCGCCTTTGAGAAACAGCTTTTCGCCTTCCCGCCGACACAACCGACATACTGGGCCTCTATACTTCGCCACTGCTGCTTCCTCCTTAAAGAACCGTTAATCGTTCTTCGTTAATCGTTAAGCGCGACTCGGAGACGATCTGTTCTTCCCTTCACGGTTAACGTTGAACGGTTAACGTCTCCGTTTTACACCCTCCGCCGCTTGGGCGGACGGCAGCCGTTATGGGGAATCGGCGTCACATCCCGGATCAGGTTGATGCGGAGACCGGCGGCTTGCAAGGACCGGATCGCCGACTCCCGGCCCGAGCCCGGCCCGTTCACGTAGACATCCACCTGCCGCATGCCATGCTCCATCGCCTTCTTCGCCGCGGCTTCACCGGCCCGCTGCGCCGCAAAGGGCGTGCTCTTGCGCGACCCCTTGAAGCCCTGATTGCCCGAACTCGCCCAGACCACCGAATTGCCGCTCATGTCGGTGATCGTCACGATCGTGTTGTTGAACGAGGCCTGGATGTGGGCGATCCCGCTCTGCACGACCTTCCGTTCCTTCTTCTTGCCTTTTTTTACGCTCATGCGTTCCTCTCTGCCGCGTGCGCCTGACGGATACTACGCCCGGGCCGGGGCAGCGGCCGGCTTGCTGCGCGCCTTCCCCATCGATGCCCGCCGCCCTTTGCGGGTCCGCGCGTTGGTCTTGGTCCGCTGGCCACGGACCGGCAGGCTCTTGCGATGCCGCAGTCCCCGGTAGGTTCCCGTGTCCACCAGCCGCTTGATGCTCATGGAGACCTCCTTGCGGAGGTCGCCCTCCACCTTGTGGTCCCGCTCGATGATCTCCCTGAGCTTGACGATCTCATCCTCGCCGAGGTCCTTGACGCGGGTCGCGCCGTTCATCCCGGCCTTCTTGACGATCTGGGCGGCGGTGGTGCGGCCGATCCCGTAAATATAGGTCAACCCCACGTCCACCCGCTTTTCCCTCGGCAAATCCACTCCCGCGATCCGTGCCATAATTCTCCCCGCTCGTTAAACGTGAAACGTTAATCGTGAAGCGCAAGAGGCGGTGATCCGTTTAACGCTTGACGTTTCACGATTCACGTCTTCTACCCCTGCCGCTGCTTGTGGCGCGGGTTCTCGCAGAGCACCCTCACCACTCCCCGGCGGCGGATGACCTTGCATTTCGAGCAAATGGGCTTGACGGACGATTTGACTTTCATGACGTCGCGATCCTTTTCCTTCAGACCTATTTGAACCGGTAGGTGATCCGCCCCCTGGTCAGATCGTACGGCGACATCTCGACCGTCACCTTGTCGCCGGGCAGGATCCGAATGAAATGCATCCGCATCTTCCCGGAGATGTGCGCCAGAATGACATGGCCGTTATCCAATTTGACCCGGAACATGGCGTTGGGGAGCGTTTCCGACACCGTCCCCTGGACCTCGATGACATCTTCTTTCGGCATCCGACCCCGTGCCCGCCTTCCTCAGAGCTTCGTCAGAATCCGCGGAGGCCCGCTCGCCTGGATGGCGATCGTGTGCTCAAAATGAGCCGACAGGCTGCCATCCTTCGTCACGGCCGTCCACTGATCATCCAGGATGCGCACGCCGCTGTTCCCAACGTTGATCATCGGCTCGATCGCCAGGACCATCCCTACTTGTAAACGGGGCCCCTGCCCCGGCTTGCCGTAGTTGGGCACCTGCGGCTCCTCGTGCAACTGCCGGCCGATGCCGTGCCCCACAAAATCGGTCACGACGGAAAAGCCGGCCGCTTCGGCGTGACGCTGCACGGCGTGGGAGATATCTGAGAGCCGGTTGCCCACCACCGCCTGCTCGATCCCTTTGTAGAGCGCTTCCTCCGTCACCTGCAGCAACTCCGTCACCCTGGGATGAATTGCCCCCACGGGCACGGTCACCGCCGCGTCTCCGTAGAACCCGTCCACGATAGCGCCCAGGTCCAAGCCGATGATATCGCCTTCTTTCAAGACGCGCTTGGACGGGATCCCGTGCACCACCTGCTCGTTCACCGAGGCGCAGAGCGTCTTCGGATAGCTGCGATAGCCCTTGAACGCCGGGATCCCCCCGCGCGACCGGATGAAGTCCTCGGCGATGCGATCGAGGTCCTCGGTCGTGACCCCCGGGCGAACTTCCCGCTTCAACGCCCGGAGCGTCTCGGCGACCAACTTGGACGCCCTGGCCATGACTTCGATCTCATCCGGCGTCTTGAGAATGATCATGCCAAGCCGCGCGCGGTCAGCAGCCCCAGCAACCGCTTGTAGACCTCGTCGATCGCCCCGGACCCGTCCAGCTCGGACAGGATGCCTCGTTGACGATAGTAGGCGATGAGGGGCGCGGTCTGCTCTTCATAGACCGTCAGCCTGGCCTCCACCGTCTCCTTCCGATCGTCGCTCCGCTGGACGAGTTCGGCGCCACAGCGGTCACAGATGCCGGCCCGTGTGGGCGGCGCGCTGTCGACGTGGAACACCGCCTGGCACTTCGGGCAGCTGCGCCGGCCGCTCAGGCGCCGCACCACTTCCTCGCGCGGCACGGCAAAGTTGACGACCTGGTCGAGCTTCTGTCCCTTGGCGTCCAGGAGCGCCGTCAGTTCTTCCGCCTGCTTGACGGTCCGGGGAAACCCGTCCAGAAGAAATCCGGCGGCACAACCGGGCTCGCTCAGCTTCTCCTTCACGATGCCGATCACGACGGCATCCGGCACCAGCTTCCCCTGGTCCATGCAGGCTTTTGCTTCCAGTCCCAAGGGCGTCTTGTTGCGCACCGCCTCCCGGAGAATGTCCCCGGTTGAAATCTTGGGGTGGTGGAACTGGGCTGCAACCCGCTCCGCCTGCGTGCCCTTCCCAACCCCGGGGGCTCCCAGAAAGACCAGCCGCATGCCAGGCCTCACCCGCTCCGCCCTCTCAGCCGCCCCTTTGCCAGAAAGCCCTCGTAGTTCCGCATGAGCATGTGCGACTCGATCTGCTGGGCCGTGTCCAGACCGACCCCGATGACGATCAGCAGCGACGTCCCCCCGAAATAGAAGGGCACGTTCAACTTATAGATCAAAAACTCCGGGATCACGCAGACGGCCGCCAGATAGATCGACCCGGCGGTCGTGATGCGGGTCAAGACATTATAGATATAGTCCGAGGTCCGTTGCCCGGGGCGGATGCCGGGGATGAACCCTCCGTACTTCTTCATGTTGTCCGCCATGTCCACGGGGTTCAGCACCACCGCCGTGTAGAAAAAACAGAAAAACACAATGAGCCCCACGTAAAGCAGGGTGTAGAGCAGCGACCCCGGTGCGAGCTGCCCCCCCAAGGATTGGACCCACGGCACCTGGATAAAGCCCGCGATGGTCGCCGGAAAGGCGATGATCGAGGACGCGAAGATCGGCGGGATCACCCCGGCCGTGTTGATCTTGAGGGGGATGTGCGTGCTCTGCCCCCCGTAGACCCGCCGCCCGATCACGCGCTTCGCGTACTGCACCGGCACCTTCCGCCGGCCGCTCTCCAGAAAGACGATCGCCGCCACCACCCCCAGCATGACGAAGGCCAGGGTCATCAGCAGCATGAAGCTGAGCTGACCGACCTGGTACAGATCGAAAGTCTGCGCGACCGCGGCCGGGAGCCGCGCAACGATCCCGGCGAAGATGATCAAGGAGATGCCGTTCCCGATCCCCCGCTCGGTGATCTGCTCCCCCAGCCACATGAGGAACGCCGTCCCGGCGGTCAGGGTGATCACCGTCATCAGGCGGAAGGGCCAGCCGGGGTTCAACACGAAGGCCCCCTGATTCATCCCCTCCAACCCGACCGCGATCCCGAACCCCTGCACGAGGGCGATCCCGATCGTGCCGTAGCGCGTATACTGGATGATCTTCTTCCGTCCGCGCTCTCCCTCCTTGGCCAGTTTCGACAGGTGGGGAATCACCACCGTCAGCAACTGGAGAATGATCGACGCGCTGATATAGGGCATGATGCCCAGCGCGAAGATCGTCAGCCGCGACAGGGCGCCGCCAGAAAAAATGTCCAAAAACCCCAGGAGCGACCCGCCCTTTTCGAGCAGGAACTTCGCCAGCTCGTCGTTGTTGATACCGGGGGTCGGGACGTGAGCGCCGATCCGGTACACCGCCAGCATCGCGAGCGTGAACAGGATCCGGGTGCGGAGCTCCGGTATTTTGAAGATGTTCTGAAAACTCGTGAAGAGTCGTTCAAACACCGCCGATGACCTCAGCCCTCCCGCCGGCGGCCACGATCTTCTCCACCGCCGACTTGCTGAACCTGTGGGCTTGAATCACGACCGGCTTCCCCACGTCGCCCTGGCCAAGGATCTTGACCGGCTGGAGCTTCCGCTTGACGAGTCCCGCCTCGATCAGGACCTGCGGCGTGATCGGGTCCACCGCACCCAGGCCAGCCAAGGCCTTGAGGTTCACGATGGCATATTCCGTTCGAAAGGGATTGGTAAATCCGTGCTTCGGCAGGCGACGGATGAGGGGCATCTGGCCGCCCTCGAATCCCGGACGCTTGCCGCCACCAGACCGGGCCAGCAGCCCCTTGTGTCCCTTGGTGGCCGTCTTGCCGTGGCCGGAGCCAGGCCCTCTCCCGATACGTTTCCGTTTGGTCTTCGCTCCGACCGCCGGAGCCAGTTCGTGCAGTTTCATAGTGGTTTGACTTCCAGCAGATAGGAGACCTTGTGGATCATCCCCTGCACCTGAAGCGTGTTAGGACGCGTGACGGTCTGGCTGCACTTGCGCAGGCCGAGCCCGCGCAAGACCAGACGATGGGTGTACGGGGTGCCGATCGGGCTGCGCTTCAGCGTGATCGAAAGCCCCTGCGATGGAGCCGGCTGCTTTTTGGTCTGTGCCATGGCCTACCCCGTTTGCCCCATGCCGGCCCGGCGAATCCGCGCAACGTCCTCCGGGTTCCTGAGCTGGCACAGGCCGTCCAGCGTCGCCCGAACCGTATTGAAGGGATTGCCGCGCCCCAACGTTTTGGCGATGATGTTGTGGGCCCCGGCCAGTTCGACCACCGCCCGCACCGCCCCACCGGCGATCACGCCGGTCCCGGCTCCCGCCGGCTTGAGCAGCACGTGCTCGCCGCCGAACAAGCCGTGGACTTCATGCGGGATCGTGCCGTCCTTGAGCGGCACCTGCACCAGATGCTTCTTGGCCTGCTCGACCGCCTTGGCGATCGCGACCGGCACTTCGGCGGCCTTGCCCTTGCCGATGCCGACCCACCCGTTGCCGTCCCCCACGGCGACCAGCGCGCAGAAATTGAACCGCTTGCCGCCCTTGACGACCTTGGCCACCCGGTTGATGAACACCACCTTGTCTTTCAGACTGAGCTCTTCAGGGTTGACTCGCACGAAGTCCTGCTCCTCTCTTTGGAAATAGACTCAGAACTGCAGCCCGCTCTCGCGCGACGCCTCGGCCAGGGCCTTGATGCGGCCGTGATACAGCCGCCCGCCCCGATCAAACACCACGGCTCCCACCTTCACCGACTTGGCGCGATCGGCCAGGAGCTTCCCCACCGCCTTGGCCGCCTCGATGTTGCTGGACGACTTCAAGGATTTGCGCAACGCGGCGTCGAGGGTCGAAGCCGCCGCCAGCGTATGGCCCTTAGTGTCATCGATGATCTGCGCGTAGATGTGCCCCTGGCTCCGGTACACGTTCAGCCGCGGACGCGCCGTCGTCCCGAACACGCGCTGACGCACGCGCCGGTGCCTCCGCTCGATCTTCTCTCGCTTTTCGATGCTGTTCATAGGCGTGCCCTTACTTTCCGGTCTTGCCTTCCTTTTTCCGGAGCACTTCCCCGGCGTATCGGATCCCCTTCTGCTTGTAGACGTCGGGCGGCTTGATCCCGCGGAGGTCCGCGGCCGCCTGCCCCACCTTGCGCTTGTCAATGCCCTTGATCGTGATGATCGTTTGCTTGTCCACCTTGGCTTCCACACCGGCCGGCAGGGTGAACACGACCGGGTGGGTGTACCCGATGCTCACGCTGATCTCCCGGCCCTGGACCTGCGCCTTGTAGCCGACCCCGGTGATCTCCAGCGTCCGCTCGTAGCCTTTCGTGACCCCCACGATCATGTTGTTGAGCTCGGCGCGGGTCAGCCCGTGCAGGGCCCTGACCTGGGGATCGTTGGACGAGCGGCTGGCCTGCACCTGGCCGTCCGCCACCGCCACGGACACCCCCTGAGCCAACGTCCACTCAAGCCGGCCGAGCGGCCCCTTGATTCCCACCACTCGATCGGCGACTTTGACTTCCACCCCCGCCGGAATCGGAACAGGCTTTCGACCCAATCGTGACATGACGCTCCTGCAACCTTCCGTTTCTTACCAGATGTGACAGAGCACTTCGCCGCCCAGGCTCGCGCGCCGCGATTCCTGATCCGTCATCAGGCCTTTGGACGTGGACAGAATGGCCAGCCCCATCCCGGCCATCACCGGCTTCACGTCGCGCCGCCCCACATACACCCGCTTGCCCGGCTTGCTCACCCGGCGCATTCCGGTGATCACCGGCTGCCCGTCGCCGATGTAGCGCAACTGCACCTTCAGAGCCGGGTGCCCGTCGGCGGTGACCCGCTCGTAGTCGCCGATGAAGCCCTCGGCCTTCATGACCCGGAGGACTTCCGCCTTCAGCTTCGAGGCGGGCACCGTGATCGATTCGTGGCCGCGCCGGGCCCCATTTTGAATCCGGACCAGAAGGTCCGCGATCGGATCTGTCATCATCGTCGTTCCCTCATCTCCCGTTCCCCGGCTACCAACTGGCCTTGGTGACGCCGGGAATCTCGCCGCGCAGGCTCAGGAACCGAAAGCAAATACGGCACATCTTGAAGCGGCGCAGAAAGCCTCCGCCACGCCCGCAGAGAGGGCATCGGTTGTACCGCCGCACTTTGAACTTCGGCTCCGCCGCCGCTTTGTTCCGTAAGGCTTTACGTGACACGCATCATCTCCCTTGCAACAGATCAGTCCGCGCGGCTCAGGTCCGGAAAGGCATGCCCAGGTGACGCAGGAGGGCTTTCCCTTCGTCGTTCGTCCTGGCCGTGGTCACAATCGTGATGTCCATGCCATGGATCGACGCCACGCTGTCGTACTTGATCTCAGGAAAAATCAATTGTTCCTTGAGGCCCAGAGTGTAGTTGCCGCGCCCATCGAACGCCTTGGGCGAGACGCCGCGAAAATCCCTGATCCGCGGAAGGGCCACGCTCACCAGCCGGTCGAGAAACTCGTACATCCGGTCGCTGCGGAGCGTGACCTTGGCCCCGATCGGCATGCCCTGCCGGAGCTTGAACCCTGCGATGGCCTTCTTCGCTTTGGTGACCACCGGCTTTTGTCCGGTGATGACGCCCAGCTCGGAGGTGGCGCTCTCCAGCAGCTTCACGTTTTGGATCGCCTCGCCCATCCCCACGTTCAGGACGATGCGCTCCAATTTCGGCACTTGCATCGGGTTCTTGTACCCGAACTCCTTCATCAGGGCCGGCACCACCTGGTCCCGGTATGAATCCTTGAGTCGCGGCGGAGTCTTCGGGCCGGCGGGCGAGGCTTTCGGCGCCTTCGGCGCGGCCGGCGCCGCCTCCTTCTTGGGTGTCTTGGCCGCCGGCTTTTTCTCCGCCTTCTTCTCCTGCCCTGCGTCGGCCGCCCCTTTCTCAACCTTTGCCATCGTCAGTATCCTCAAGCCTTCTCGATGATTTCCTTGCACTTCTTGCACATGCGCGCGCGCCGGCCATCCGCCAAGACCTTGATGCCGACCCGCACGGGCTTCTGGCAGTTCGCACAGAAGACCATCACGTTCGACAGCGCCAGCGGAGCCTCCCGCTCCAGAATGCCGCCCTGCCGCTGCTTCTGGTTGGGCTTGGTATGGCGCTTGATGATGTTCAACTTTTCGACGACGACCTTGCCGTCAGCCAGATGGAGGGCGAGCACCTTGCCGGTCTTGCCTCGCTCCCGCCCGGCGATCACCATCACGGTATCGCCTTTTTTGACTTTTGCCTTTTCGAGCGCCTGCACAGCCATTGCCTCGCCTCTTCGATCTACAGGACTTCCGGAGCCAACGAAATGATCTTCATGAATTTCTTCCAGCGCAGCTCTCGGGCCACCGGCCCGAAGATGCGGGTCCCGATCGGCTCGCCCTGTGCGTTGATCAGCACGCAGGCGTTCCGGTCGAACTTGATGTAGGACCCGTCGTCCCGCCGGACCCCCTTGGTGGTCCGCACGATCACCGCCTTGCTCACGTCCCCCTTTTTCACCGTGGCCTGCGGGATGGCTTCTTTCACCGCCACCACCACGATGTCGCCCAACGAGCCATACCGACGCCTGGACCCCCCGAGGACGTGGAAGCACATGACCTGCTTCGCGCCGGAGTTGTCGGCCACATCAAGATAGCTATAGTTCTGAATCATCGCTTATTCCCGAGTTGTGAATTTTGAGTTTTTAGTTTTGAGTTGGTCCGGAAGCTGAAAACTCAATACTCAAAACTCATCAGTTCTACTCTGGCTGGCCCTTCTCCACGATCTGGATGACCCGCCAGTGTTTGTCCTTGCTGATCGGCCTGGTCTCGATGACCCTCACCCGGTCGCCCACCTGGCAGGCATTCTGCTCGTCGTGGGCCTTGAGCTTGGTCACCCGTCGCATGACCTTGTGGTAGACCGGATGCCGCACGAACCGGTCCACGGCCACCACCACCGTCTTGTTCATCTTGTTGCTGACGACGTGGCCGACCCACTCCCGTCGCTTTTCGGATCGTTCCTGCATCACGTTATCCCTTGTGCTGAGCGGTTTTCTGCCGCACGATCGTCTTCACCCGAGCCAGGTCCCGACGGGTCTGCCGGATCTTCATGGGGTTTTCGATCCGTCCCGTCGCCAACTGAAAGCGCAGGTTGAACACTTCCTGTTTGAGCTGCCGCTCCTTTTCAGCCAGCTCGGTGAGCTCCATGCCTCTGAGTTCTTTGACGTCCATGTTAGATCGCTCCGCGAGCCACGAACTTGGTCGCCACCGGCAGCTTGTAGGCGGCCAGCCGCAGGGCTTCCTTCGCCACTTCGGGGGTCACCCCGTCCATTTCATAGAGAATCCGGCCTGGCTTGACCACCGCCACCCAGTATTCCGGATTGCCCTTCCCCTTGCCCATCCGAGTCTCGGCCGGCTTCTTGGTAATGGGCTTGTCCGGGAAAATGCGCGTCCAGACCTGTCCGCCGCGCTTGACGTGACGCGTGATCGCGATGCGGGCCGCCTCGATCTGGCGGCTCGTGATCCGTCCCGGCTCCAGCGCCTTGAGGCCGAACTCGCCAAGCGTGATCTGCCCGCCGCGATAGGCCTTGCCGCGCATCCGCCCCTTCTGCATCTTTCTGAATTTGACCTTCTTCGGTGCCAGCACAAACCTGCTCCTTCTGCCGCTCGCCTAACGTTCTTGCCGACGCTCGAACCCGAGTTCCGCCTTCTCCGGTTGAACGGGGACCGTTTCACCGCGATAGATCCAGGTCTTGACCCCGATCTGCCCCATGGTCGTATGGGCTTCCGCAAAACCGAAATCGATGTCGGCTCGCAGGGTATGGAGCGGCACGCGCCCCTCGCGGTACCATTCGGTCCTGGCGATCTCGGCCCCGCCCAGGCGCCCGGCACAGGTCACCCGGATGCCCTGAGCCCCCAGCCGGAGCGCCGCCGCTACGCTGCGCTTCATGGCCCGCCGGAAGGCCACGCGCTTCTCCAACTGCATGGCGATGTTCTCGCTCACCAGTTGCGCGTCCAATTCCGGCTTCTTGATTTCCTTGACCGTGATGTAGACCTGGCTGCCGTACTGCTTCTCAAGGGTCGCCTTGAGCTTGTCGACCTCCGCCCCCTTCCGCCCGATGATGATCCCGGGCCTGGCGGTGTGGATGATCACCCTCGTCTGATCGCCGGACCGCTCGATCTCGATGCGGGCGACGCCGGCGTGGTAGAGCTTCTCCTTGACCATCTTCCGGATCCTGATGTCCTCGTGGAGCAGCTTGGAGAAATCCTTCTTGCCCGCGTACCACCGAGACCCCCAGGTGCGGGTGTAGCCGAGCCGATACCCAACCGGATGCGTTTTCTGTCCCATAAGCTCCCTATTCGACCGTCAGCCTCAAGCCCGTGCCTTGCCCGGCGCGGCGTCGGGCGCGGAGACCACCACCGTAATGTGGCTGGTCCGCTTGTGAATGGAGTTCGCGCGCCCCATGGACCTGGCCCGGAACCGCTTGTAGGTCGGGCCGCAATCCACGTGGGCCCGCGAAACCCACATGGCCTCGCTCTCGCCCAGGTCCTTCTGCTCCGCATTCGCCACCGCCGACCGCAGCACTTTCTCCACCACTTTGGCCGCGGCGCGGGGGGTGTACTTGAGCAGGCTCAGCGCCTGCGGCACCTGCTGCCCGCGGATCAAGTCCACGACCGCGCGCGCCTTCCGCGGCGCGACCCGCACGAACCTCAAAATCGCTTTTGCCTCTGCCATTTTTCCGTTCCTCGTTAATCGTTAAGCGTTATTCGTCAAACGCAGGATATCCGGTTTCCGTTGCTTCGGTCCTGCATTTAACGGTTCACGATTAACGGTTCACGTCCTACTTCAGGGCCACGGCCTTCTCGGTCTTCGCGGCGCCGTGCCCTTTGAAGAACCTGGTCGGAGCGAACTCCCCCAACTTGTGACCGACCATGTTTTCCGTGACGAAGACCGGGATAAACTTCTTCCCGTTGTGCACCGCGAAGGTATGCCCGATCATGTCGGGGGTCACGGTCGAGCGGCGCGACCAGGTCTTGATGATCTTCCGGTCCTTGACCTCGTTCATCTGCTCCACCTTTTTGAGCAGGTGGGCATCGACGAAGGCCCCTTTGCTGACTGATCTGGGCATCGGTCTCTCCCCCGACTGAAACTAGCGGACGCCCTTTTTGCGCCGCGTGATGATGAACTTGTCCGTACGCTTGTTCTGCCGGGTCTTGTATCCCTTGGTCGGCAACCCCCAGGGAGACACGGGGTGGGGGTTCCCCTGGCCGGACTTTCCTTCGCCTCCCCCGTGCGGATGGTCGACCGGATTCATCACGACCCCGCGCACGTGCGGCCGCCGGGCGCGCCAGCGGGACCGCCCCGCCTTGCCCACCGTTTCGTTCTCATGGTCCAGGTTTCCGACCTGTCCTACCGTGGCCATGCAGGTCCCCAGGATACGCCTCATCTCCCCGGACTTGAGGCGGACCTGAACGTACAGCCCATCCCGCCCCATCACCTGCGCGAAGCCGCCGGCGCTCCGGATCAACTGCCCGCCCTTGCCCGGCTTCAACTCGATATTATGGATCGTGGTCCCCAGGGGCATGCTCGCCAGCGGCAGGGCGTTCCCGGGCCGCACCTCGGCGGCGGGACCGGACTGAATTAGGTCGCTCACCGCCAACCCTTGAGGCGCCAGGATGTACCGCTTTTCACCGTCCGCGTAATGCAGCAAGGCGATCCGGGCCGAGCGGTTGGGATCATACTCGATGGCCGCCACTTTGGCCGGCACTCCGACTTTGTCCCGCTTGAAATCAATCGTCCGATAGAGCCGCTTGTGCCCGCCCCCGCGAAACCGGATGGTCATGCGGCCGTCGTTGTTCCGGCCGCCTGAGCGGATGTGGAACTTGGTCAGGCCCTTCTCCGGTTTCTTCTTGGTCAAGTCCTCCCCGGTCACGGCCGTCATGCCCCGTCGTCCCGGTGAGGTCGGTCGATATTGTTTCAATCCCATAATCCTACACCTAATGCTGAGTGATGAATGCTGAGTGATGAATGGAAGAACGCCGCTCCGTTATTCAACATTCAGCACTCCGCATTCAGCGCTGCCTGTTACGCGCTCTCGTACAGTTCCAGCTTCTCGCCTTCCTTCAGGGTCACGATCGCCTTCTTCCAGTCAGACCGCTGGCCGACGAACCGGCCGAGCCGCTTCTTCTTCCCCATCACGTTGAGGACGTTCACCCGCTCGACCCGGACCTTCAAGGCCGCCTCCACCGCCCGCTTGATCTCGATGCGATTGGCGTCCTTCTTGACCAGAAAGCCCACCTTGTTGGCGCCTTCCCGCATGGCCGTGATCTTCTCGGTCAGCAGGGGCTGGATTAAGACTTCGAACGCATCTCGTTTCATCACCAGACCTCTTACGACCAGAACTCGTTGATGCGCGCCAGCTCCCGCTCGGGAATCAGGATCGAGTCGTACCGCAGCACATCGTAGACATTCAATTGATCCGGCCGGACCAGCTTGACATCAGCCAGATTCCTGGCCGCCCGCTCCAGCTCCAGACGACCCTCGCCCGCAACGATGAGGGTCTTGGAAGTCAGCCCCAGCCGAGCCAGAGCCTTGGCCAACAGCTTGGTTTTCGGCTCGGCCACCGCCAGGTCGGAGACCACCAGGATGCCCCCGTCGGTCAGCTTGGCGGAGAGGGCGCTGCGCAGCGCCGCTCGGTACTTTTTCTTGGGCATGGCCGAGGCGTAGCTGCGAGGCTTGGGGCCGAACACCGACCCCCCGTGACGCCAGACGGGCGAGCGAACCGATCCGGCACGCGCACGCCCCGTGTGCTTTTGCTTCCAGGGCTTCTTGCCGGAGCCGCTCACCTCACCGCGCCGCAGGGTCGAGGCAGTGCCTTGCCTGGCGCAGGCCCGCTGCATCACCACGGCATCATGCACCAGGGGGCCGTCCACCTCGGTCCCAAACACCGAGGCCTGCAGCTCGACCGACCCCACCTTCCGCTTCTGACTGTCCACCACATCCACGGTCGGCATGTTTAGCCCTTCTTCGATTTCCTGACGACCACCATTCCACCCGTCGCCCCCGGCACCGCGCCACTGATAAACAATAAATTCTCGTCCGGCCGGGCCTCAATCACTTTCAACCGCTGAACCGTCACCCGTTCGCTGCCCATGTGGCCAGGGAGCGTCTTGTTCTTCCAGACCCGGGAAGGCCACGAACTGCTGCCGATGGACCCGGGCGCGCGATGGAACATGGACCCGTGCGTTTCCGGCCCTCCGCGGTAGTGGTGGCGCTTGACCACGCCCTGATAGCCCTTCCCCTTGGAGGTCCCCACCACGTCCACCCAGTCGCCCTTCTGGAACAAGTCCGCCTTGATCACTTGGCCGACTTGCGCTTCGCCGAGCTTCTTGAACTCCTGCAAGCGGCGCGCGGCCGGAAGCTGCTGCTTCTTCAGGTGTCCCGCCTCGGCCTTCGTGAGCTTGCGCTCCGCCACCTCGCCGAACGTCAACTGGACCGCCTCGTAGCCGTGACGGTCGCGGGTCTTGACCTGCGCTACCTTGCAAGGCCCCGCCTCGATCACCGTCACCGGGACCAGCCGGCCCTCGCCGTCATAGACCTGGGTCATGCCCAGCTTTTTCCCCAACAGCCCGTTCGTCATGTGCTCACCACTGCTCACAGCCATCAAGTCTGAAAGTCAAAAGTCATCGAGTCGAGACTTTTGGACTTTGAGACTTTCCGACTTTATGACTCGTTACAGCTTGATTTCCACGTCCACGCCGGCCGCCAGGTTGAGCTTCATCAGCGCATCCATGGTCTCCGGCGTCGGCTCCATGATGTCCAGCAATCGCTTGTGGGTCCTGATCTCGAACTGCTCACGGGATTTCTTGTCCACGTGGGTCGATCGCTGCACCGTAAACTTCTCGATCCTCGTCGGCAGAGGGATGGGGCCGGCCACCTTGGCGCCGCTCCGCTTGACGGTCTCCACGATCTCGGCCACCGACTGGTCCAAGACCCGGTAATCGAACCCCTTCAGCCTGACCCTGATGCGTTGATCAACCTTCACCATCTTCTCCTACGCTTCCCTTCGTGCCTACGCCAGAATTTCGGTGACGACGCCGGAGCCGACGGTCTTGCCGCCCTCCCGCA
>CAZKHY010000016.1:0-38018 GCA_964552455.1 uncultured Nitrospira sp. | reverse complement strand
GCCTACGGCGGCTTGCCACAGTGAGAGAAAGGCCCCTGTAGTGAAACGCTACAGATGTGAAGGAAGGCTTACAGTATCCTAGAAGCCAGCCGGTGAATGTACTGCTTGACTGCATACAAAAGGAGAGAGCAAACTCTTGCAATCTGTGGCCGTGTAGAAAACGCCGTTATATCAACAATCATGAGGGTTGGCCGCATGAGTGACAATTCGAAAATAGAATGGACAGATGCAACCTGGAACCCTGTCCGTGGTTGTTCAAAGGTTAGCCCCGGTTGCGCCAATTGCTATGCGGAAACGTTCGCCGAACGCTTCCGCGGGGTGTCGGGCCATCCTTACGAGTACGGATTCGATCTCCGTCTTGTCCCAGAGAAAATCACGGAGCCACTTCGCTGGCGTACACCGAAAATGGTCTTTGTGAACTCGATGAGCGACCTCTTTCATGAGCAGGTACCCGATGAGTACATCCTAGCCGTGGCCCGCGCGATGCAACTTGCCAACTGGCACACCTATCAGGTTCTGACAAAACGGTCAGAACGGATGTGTGACATGCTCCGAGGCAAGCTGCGGTTTGCAGCAAGCCAGGAGCATATTTGGTGGGGGGTCAGTGTTGAGAACAAAAGGCATGGTCTTCCACGTATTGACCATATACGCCGGGCTCCGGCCAGGGTTCGTTTTCTCTCAATTGAGCCACTACTTGAAGATTTGGGCGCGTTTAATCTGACCGGCATCAGTTGGGTCATTGTTGGGGGAGAAAGTGGAGCTGGGGCCAGGCCTATGGACAAAGCCTGGGTACTCGCTATCCGCGATCAATGTCGACAAGCCAAGGTGCCGTTTTTCTTCAAACAGTGGGGAGGGGTCCGAAAGAAAGAAACAGGGCGTTCGTTGGAAGGCAAGACGTATGATGAATTCCCAAGACGAAGTGCAGCCCCTGTGAAGGAACCGCATCAGTGTTTGGCCGCTGCTGAGGCTATCATGGCCACGCACCCTCTTGGGGTGGCCCGTTGAGTACCTCGCACCTCTATGCGGGTCGAGAACAGACGCTCGTCAAGCATTTTATTCTTCGAAAGTACCTGGAAAGGTTTGCACACATCGTCGGCACGCGCTGGGATACCCTTACCTACGTTGATTGTTTCTCAGGGCCGTGGAATGTCAAGTCGGAAGATTTCCAGGACAGTTCTTTTGCAATTGCGCTAGAACAATTGCGGAAAGCTCGCGCGACCCATCGGGTCAAGGGCCGTACACTGCGGCTCCGGTGCTTCTTTCTCGAAAGTGACCCAGCCGCCTACGCCAAGCTCAGGCAATTCACTGATCAGATCACTGACGCCGAGATTGGACTGCAAAATAAGAAGTTGGAAGACGCTATCCCTGCTATTGTGGATTTTGTGAAAAATGGTGGACAGCAATCGTTTCCCTTCATCTTCATCGATCCGACCGGGTGGACTGGGTTCGAAATGGCGACGATTGCGCCGCTCTTGGGGCTTGATCCAGGAGAAGTCTTAATCAATTTTATGACAGGACATATTCGTCGTTTTATCGAATCACCACAGGACCAAACCCAGGAAAGTTTCGTCAAGCTCTTTGGCTCGCAATCTTTCAAGGCAGATATAGAAGGATTGTCCAAACGAGACCGGGAGGACGCCGTTGTTGCAGCTTATTGCCAGAATGTGAGAAAGACCGGCGCATTTCAGTATGTTTGTTCAGCCATGGTTCTCCATCCCGAACGCGCCCGCACCCATTTTCACCTGATCTATGCCACGCGCGACCCTAAAGGCGTTGAGGTATTCAAGGCCGTAGAAAAGCAGGCAATGGCGATCATGGAGAAGGTAAGAGCAGAGGCCCGTCAGAGACGAAGGGAGGAAAAAACGGGCCAAACTGAACTGTACGGTGGAGAGGTTCTCCACGACCCAACGTATTACAATTCCCTTCGCAAGAGGTATATTGCGAAATCAAAGGAGAGTGTTCTTGGTCTCCTCCAAACCAAGGTGCGGGTTCCCTATGATGAGGTTTGGGCTCTAGTTCAAACAACTCCGATGAGTTGGGAGAGCGACCTGAAAGAATGGGTTCGGGCTTGGGTCAAGGGCCAACATCTGGAAATTCAGGGGTTGAGGGCTCGACAGCATGTTCCTCAACGTGGGCAGAACATTCACCTCATCTGGAAGGAGTCAGCGAAACCAAAGACGGATAGCCACGAATGACCAACGACTCGCGAAGGTTGCTTAAAGCTCTGGAGCTACTCTAACGCCTTGCGATGCGACAGACTTTTCAGGTGGTCAGGAAAGGGAGAATTACAGAGAAGCACGTCGTAACGACGTTAGGGCGTGGACTCAGCTCCGGGGCAGCAACCACCGCCCCGAGGGCCTTTATGGCCCGTCCCGCCGCGCGGTCCCATGCTGGCCGGCGGTCCGTGATCACCGGCAAAGCTGCGCTCGTATTGCATGACGGTCCAGATCTCTTCGTCCGAGAGCTGGCTGCCGAAGGGGATCATGGCGGTTCCGGCAATCCCATGCTTGATGACCCAGAAAATCTCCCCTTCAGTGCGATGGCGCCAGAACCCATGATGATGGAAGTCGCGCGGGGAGGGATCCAGCCCCATGGCCGCCACGCCATCTCCACGTCCGCCCGCGCCATGGCAGTTCACGCAGGTGCCTTTGCCTTCATAGAGGGCTTTGCCCTTCTCGATGATGTCGGGGGAGTCCGGCAAGGGACTGTGCAGGGCACGTACCGCCTCAAGCTGATCGGCATGCACACGCGGCGTCATCATGTGTCGTTCGGCTGCTACCGCGGGAATGACAAAGGCGCACACGAATGCCAAGGGCAAGAGAGACTTGCGCGTCATGACCGTTTCCTCCGCTTCAAAACATAATATGCCGGTCCCGTTCCGCGACCGCTTTGATATAGTCCGGCATGCCCTTGATCGTGGAGCCGGGCACAAGATCTTTTTCGCCGATCTGTCGGGCCACGGCACAGGCCCCGCAGACCCAGATCGGAACACCGGCGGCCTGGACGGCGGTCAGCAAGTCCTTGAGCGGCGTCAGGTTCACGCCTGTGACATGGTCCGCCGTCCCCTTGCGGCCGAGCGTGACGGCTTCGTTCCACAACCACAGGACGACGTCGTGGCCCTGTTCTTTGGCGACCTTGGCCGCCATGAAGGGCAGTGTCGCCATCGTGGGGTCGTCGGTCCCCCGGCTGCCGGAGATGATGAATGTCGCCATGTCAGAACCTCCTGCCGATCGTGTGGCGGCCTGCTCAATTCCTACTTGCCCAAGCTTCGCACATAGGCCAGCAGATCACGGATTTCCTGCTCCGATAGCGGCCCCTTAAACGCCGCCATTGCTGTGCCGGGCCGCCCCTCCTGGATGGTCTTGAGCAATTCCGCATCGGACTTGGCTTTGGTCTTCGGTCCGGTCAGATTCGTGGGAGGAGGCCTGAGCATTTTCCCGGCCGGCCCGTCGCCGCGGCCCTCCGACCCGTGGCAATTCACGCACCCGCCCTTGCCGGCGTACAGTGTCTTCCCTTTAGCCGCATCTCCGCCGGCTGCCGGGGCGATCCCGGGCCCTGCCCCGATTACAAGACTAAGGAATGACGCCGCCGTAAAAAGGATGCCAAGACCATTCGGTCGCACCATTGTCGTCCTCCATGCCGACCTTCGGTTGAGCCCGGCACTTCATCACCCGTTGCAAGTGAAGAGCAACAGGTACCCGATGCGCCCGGAGAAGTTTTTTGCCTCCAGTGAAATATCAATGGGAGTCGCCACCGGACAGCCGAATCTCCACCTTGGGCGGGACGGCGAGCGATTGATGGACGGTGCAGCCGTGGGCGACTTTCAACAGCCGCTCCTGCTGGGACGGGGTGATCTCAGCCGGCAGGTTCAGCCGCATGTTCACGGCGCCGACTCGATGGGGTTGCTCGGCCATGGACCAGCCCACGTCAATGGTGAAGCCCTCGCACGGAATCCGATGCCGTACGCAGTACCGACCCACGAAGTAGCCGACGCAGCTCGCCAGCGAGCCGATAAAGAGGTCCACCGGGCTCATGCCGGCGTCGCTCCCGCCGTCCTCGGTCGGCTGGTCTGTGACAACGGTATGGGAGCCGGCGACGACGTCGAACCGGGTCCCGCCCCTGAAGACGACCGTGAGGTTCATGATGCCACCATGACGATCAAGCTGATCGGGGTTCACCGGCCGTTGAAGGACCGGACGTAGAGCAGCACCTGCCAGGCTTCCTCTTCCGTGAGGACCAGCGGGATGAACGGCGCCATGTCGGTGCCCGGGCTGCCGTTCTTCAGGATCCACATGAGCTCGCCGTCCGTCCTGGCCGCCTGCCAGGCCTTGTCGGTGAAGTTTCTAGGCAGCGGTCCCTTGAGGGCGAGGTCGGCGCCCAGCCCCTTGCCGTCCCTTCCGTGACAAGCCACGCAGAAGGCCTTGCCGTGGAACAGAGCCTTGCCTTTCTCGACCGTCTCCGGCGTCGCCGGCAGCGGATTCGCGACGGCACGGGCGTTGGCGATCTGGTCCACCGGCACGCGAGGACGCAGCACATCACGGTCAGCGCCCCACGAGAGGCCAAGGCCTTGGATCAGCAAGACGGTCGTGAGGGCAAGAAACCAGGAATTACTCACCGCTTCTCACGCTCCGTCTCAAGGCAAACAAGGCTCACGGGAAGGAAAACCCTCGCGAGGGTTTTCCTTCCCGTCGGTTCGAGAAACTTCGACTACTTGTCGGTTTTTTCCGGTTTTCTGTGCTTGTGGCCGACGGCCTGCGGATGCCCCACCTTGCCATTGGGCGCCTTGGCTCCATCGGGCCACAGGTGGAAGATGATGCCGTCGGTCTTGGCGGCTGCCGCCGCGACCTCCTTGGCCTGGGCTTCGGGCATGTCCAGGACCTGCACGCGCCCGGTGGCGATCTCCACTTCGTGGTCGTGGTAGAACTTGTTCCAGACGTCGAGCGGGACATGGGCGCGGGAGACCGGTTTGGCGATGAAATATTCGATGTCGGTCAGCAAGGCATTGGGATCGGTGGACTCAAAAAGCAGGCATTGCAGGACTTCCGGCGAGATGCCCTTGCAGTAGTGGTGGTAGGGCCCGTGCACGGTCCCGTCCTCGAATTTATGCGGCGCCATGACGTGGATGTTGAAGCCGTCGGCCGGAGTTGGCTTCTTTTCCTCGGCCAGCACAATCCCGCTATTGGCAAGGAACAGGATGAACGCACCGATGACGCCGATCACTTTGGACATAGCGGCCTCCTTATGATGGTTGTCGCGCCCTGTTAGCCGCTTGCAGGAGCAAGCGGGTCTGTGTGAACTAGTGAGACACCCCGGTGAAAAAGGATTCAGAAATATTTCTTGAACCCGGTCTGCCCGGCCTATGACGTCGGCCGTTTCAAGGTCAGCATGTAGCTGGTCAGGTCGTGGACGTCCTGATCGTTGAGCGGGAACTTGGGCATGATCGAGCCGGGCGTCACGGACTGAGGATCACGGAAGTGCCGGTAATGCCAGTCCCGGTCCGGTCTTGCATCGCCGACATAGGAAAGATCGGGCCCCACCGCGCCGCCCGCTCCGTGGATCCGGTGGCAGCCGGCGCAGCCGAAGTGGGCGAACAGCGCTTGTCCGTGCGCCACGGCCGGGTCCACGCGGGGCACCGCATACAAATTCTTGAGCGAGACCCCCAGGAGGCCGAACACGACCAGCAGAAACAACCCGCCGGAAGCCAGGGCCACCGGACGGGCGGCGGGCCGCCTAGCCGGATTTCTGTCCAGGAAGGGCCAGAAGAGCAACAGCAGAATGAAGAGACCCGGCAGGATCCAGGTGGCCAGCGGTTCCAGCGGGCCATGCACGTATTTGAGCAGTTGGTAATAGAAGAGGAAGTACCATTCCGGAATCGGCACGAAATTGCTGTCGGAGGGATTCGCCTTGTCGGTCAGAGGGAAGGGGACGGTCAGGGCCAAGGCGGCCAGGATGGCGAAGACGACCACCATCACCACTGCATCCATGTAGACCTGTCGAGGATAGAACGTCTCGCTGCCGAGCTTGGCCCGTTCGTCGCTCCAGGGTCCCGCCGGGCCGACCCGGCGCAGGATGAAGAGGTGCAGGACGATGCCGGTCACCAGGATGGCCGGCAGGAAAAGCACGTGGACGGCGAAGAAGCGGGAGAGGGTCAGGGCCCCCAGGGTCTCGCCGCCGCGCATCACGCGGACCAGGAGATCGCCGACCAGCGGAACGGTTCCCACCATGTTGACCCCGACCTGGGTGGCCCAGTAGGCGGTCTGGTCCCAGGGCAGGAGGTAGCCGGTGAAGGCGAACCCCATCACGATCAGGAACAGGACCACGCCCACCATCCACATGACTTCGCGGGGCGGCTTGTAGGCCCCGTAGAGAAAGACCTGGAGCATGTGCAGGCCGATGGCGACGACCATGCCCGATGCGCCCCAGTGGTGGAGACCCCGCACGAAGGCGCCGAAGGTCACCTGGGTCTCGATGAACTGGACGCTGTCATACGCATGGTCCGGCGTGGGGGCATAGTAGATCGCCAGGAACATGCCGGTGATGGCCTGAAGGAGAAACAGAAAGAGCGTGGCCGATCCGAAGACGTAGATCCAGCTCGCGCCGCCGGGAATCGGTTCATCCAGCAACGTCCGCTCGACCGACTTCAGTTTCAGCCTGCTATCCAGCCATTCGTAGAGTCGCGAAGCCATGGTTACCTCGTGAAGTGAAGCGCGCCCACGACAAATGGAGCAAGCTGACAAGCAACCGAGCGGGCAAGCGGCAAGTCCAACTTGGGGGCACCCGTTGCATTCCCCGGAGCAGCGGGTCCCCGGCCACTTGTAACTTGTTACTGACGACGCGATACGCGTCGCATCAAAGTTCGACCGCCGTCGGCAGCCCGGCCTTGAATTCCTTGTAGATCACGAACAGCCTGCCGTTCTCCACCTTGGACGGCAGCACGTCCAGATGCCGCGGCGCCGGCCCCCCCAGCACCTTGCCGGTCACGTCATAGACGCTGCCGTGGCAGGGACACTTGAACTTGCGGTCCGGATCGTCCCAGCGATAGCCGCAGCCGAGATGGGTGCAGAGCGGCGAGAAGACCGTGACCTGCCCGTCGGCCTGCTTGATTGCCCAGACCGCCTTGTGGAACTTGGTCGTCAGCCAGCCGTCCTGCACGGCCTGCATGTAGTCCAATTGTTTGGGCTCGCCGACCGGAAGGTCGGCCACGCCGCCCACCTCGACCCAGGATTGCTCCCGCCGCTTCAGGGCGGGGGAGATGACGTACCCGATCAGCGGGACGGCCAGGCCGGTTCCGATCAAGGCCGCGGCCAGCCCTGTGACCCATTGGAAGAACGTTCGTCGGGAGCCGACGGGTGTATGAAACCCCGGCGCATTGGTGTCCGGTGAGAACTCAGGGTTGTTCATAGGCGCACTCCCAGGAGTTTGGCGGAATTAAACAGGATCAACCAGAGGGCCAGGCTGACGGTGACGGAGGCGACGGCCCGGCTCATGGCCTGGGGTGAAAGAAGGTTCCCCAGCCTCGCCCCGAGCAGGATGCTGGCCGCGCTGCCGAGGAACACCAGCGCGGTGAGCCGGCCGTTGAGGTGTCCGAACTGCAAATGTCCGACGATGCCGCCCAGCGAAATCAGGGCGATGATCGAGAGCGAGGTGCCGATGGCGAGGCGGGACGGAAATTTCAAGATCAGCGCCAGGGCCGGGACGATCATGAACCCTCCGCCCACGCCGAAGACCCCGTTCAGGACCCCGATGACCAGCCCGATGCCCGCCACCTTGAGCCAGCAGGTCCGCGGGAAGCGGACCGCGCAACTGTCCTCCGACGCCGCATCGGCAAGGAGCTTGCGCTGGCGCATCATCAGCGCGCGCGCGAACAACAGCAGGAAGCCGAAGAGCAGCAGCAGGGCTTCTTTCCGGATCAGATGGTGCCCGTAGGCGCCCCCCCAGGCCCCCAGCATGCCGGTCCAACTGAACGCCAGCACGGCCTTGGCATTGACGAGGCCGGCCTTGCCGTATTCCCAGATGCCGAGGAGGGCCGAGGCCGCCACGATCACGAGGGAGATCGCCGCGGCCTCCTGCACTGTAGTCCCAACCACGTACACAAGCAAGGGGACGGCCAGCAACGCTCCGCCGGCGCCGGTGGCACCAAGCTGGAAGCCGATGGGAACTCCCGAGAGGACCGCAAGGGGCGTCTGCCAGATCATCGGCGTCCGGTCACTGCTCCAGCTTGGCGATCCCCAGGGCTTTCATGATCGCTTTCTCGTAATAGGGCTCGCTGACGCCCTTCTTCATCTTGCGCAAGAAATACTTCTCGAGCGCGATCTTGGCCAGGTGCACCCACTTGCCCTTCTTGGCCCAGGTCACGTTGCGCGGCGCCATCTGCGGCAGCGCCACGAAGGCCATGCCCGTGTCGCCCATGTCGGCCAGGCAGATCGCGTTCCAAGTCGCGGTCTCGCGCTTGGGGTTGTTGGCGATGTCCGCCTGGATGTTGTGGACGGCGGCGGAGACCATGGACTCGATCATGTAGCCGGTCTTGGGCGCGCCGGTCGGCACCGGGGTTTGCTCCACCGGCGGGATCGCCACGCAGACCCCCACCGCATAGATGTTCCTATACTTGGGATTGGCCTGGTAGGCGTCGATGTTCACGAACCCCTTGGGATTGCAGAGCCCGGCGGTGCCGGCCACGGCGTCCACGCCGGCAAAGGGCGGGATGAACATGGAGTAGCGGAACGGAATTTCCTGCCCGTCTTCCAGCAGGAGCTTGCCCGGCTGCACTTCCTTGATCGAGGCGTTGGGAACGGGTTTGATCGAGTGTTCGGCGAACTCGTCCTCCATCAGGCGGCGCGACTTCCCCACGCCGGCCAATCCCATGTGCCCGATGTAGGGCTCCGACGTCACGAAGTAGATCGGCACCTTGCGGCGCAATTTCCTCTTCCTCAAGTCGGCGTCCAGGATGAAGGCCATCTCATAGGCCGGGCCGAAGCAGGAGGCTCCCTGTGCCGCTCCCACGACGATCGGCCCCGGGTCTTTCAAGAAACCCTGGTACGCCCCCCAGGCTTGCTCCGCATGGTCCACCGTGCAGACCGACTGCGTGTAGCCGCTCGGACCCAGGCCGGGCACGGCCGGGAAGTTCAGCTTGGGACCCGTGGCGATGAGGAGGTAATCGTAGGGCACGTCGCCTTTCGCGGTGATCACGCGGTTCTGCTCCGGCTCGATCCTGGTCGCGGCCGCGTGGATGAACTCGACGCCTTTCTTTTGCAGGGTCGGGGCCAGGGGAAAGGTGATGTCCTTCCTGGTGCGCCAGCCGACGGAGACCCAGGGATTGGACGGGACGAAGTGAAAGTAGTCCACGTTCGAGACGACCGTGACCTTGTGCTTCTTGTCCAGCAGGGCGCGGGATTCGTACGCCGCCGGGAGTCCCCCGATGGAGGCGCCGATGATGACGATGCGTGCCATGGTTTCTCCTTTCTTCCAAGCTGTCAACCCTCAGCACTCAGGTTCGGCTCCGGAGCTGACGGCTGATAGCTATCTTTCTTCCGGCAACCGATACAAATCATGACAGGTCGTGCAGCGGCTGGTAATGCTCGACAACCGCTGCATGAGCTGCATCGGCGCCTCGCCTTGCGCGATCGCATCCGCCAACCCGTCAAAATCTTTGTGCACGGACATCCCCATCTGCTTAAACGGCAAGGGCAGTTTCGCCATCAGAGCCGGGTCCACGTCCGCAGCCATGCCCATCCCGGCCGCCCGGGCTGCCTGTTCGGCCTGTTTCAGACCGTCCTGCCGCTCCGGCTGGCTCAGCCCTGCCACGACCCCGTGCACCGCCTTCAGGAGCAGCCGCATCTCTCCCAGGACCTGGTCCCGTTCCACCGGCGCCAACAGGACTTGCATCCGCCCATCACTGCCCGGTGCGGTCCATCCCTTCACGAAGAACCAGCCGACCAGCGCCGCCCCGGCGACCCATAAGAGCAGGGCAGCCCAGCAAAGGATTCGCGCAGGCTTCATCGGACCGCCGCTCCAACTCTAGGCATCAGCTCCACAGGGTTCCCAAATTATGCGATTCACGTGCCAACCATGGGAAAGAGTATGGCTGAAAAAAGTCCTTTCGGAACAGATGGTTTGGCAAGGCCGTGCGGAAAGACCTCCGACGAAGTCGAAAGGCCCTGGCGAGAAACGCTACAGTGACACCTGTTCTCAGCGCGAGACGCTACAGCCTATAGAATCGCCAACTTCTTCCAATCGTCGATCCTGGCAATCTTTCAATCGTCAATCGGCCTTAGCTGATCGTCGGCGCTAGTTCGACTCGGCATTTCATCGAATTGGAGACCAGGCAGTTCGCTTCCGCTTTGGTGAGCAGCTCACCGGCCTTCTTGGCATCCTCGCCCGGGTTCAACGTCAGCTTCGGCTTTAAGACGATCTTCGTGAATTGAAATTTGCCCTCCACCAGTTCGAGCAGCCCTTCGGCGTCGCTCTCGTAGGACGCGAGGGCCAGCCCGGCCCGTTCGGCGAAGGCCAGGAAGGTGGTCATCAAACAGATGTTGGCCGAGGCCACGAAAAGGTCTTCCGGGGACCAGATCCCTTCATGGCCCTTGAACTCGGGCGGGGTCGCCACCTGAATGTCCGGTTTGCCGGCCGCCGCGATCGTGCCGATCCTGCGCTCGGTCCATCGAACGCTGACGCGATACGTATAGCTCTTGCTTCTGACTTCCATGTGGCCCCTCCATACCGAGCTTGCTAGAGCCGCCGCGTTCGATCCCATCGCGGCGGAGAGTTCTTTTGCCTCCAGTGAATATCAACCGAGCTCGCTAGAGCCGCCATACCAAACTTCGTTTGAACCGCGGGCTCTTTATCGTTTGATCGAATTTGTGCCCGCGGAGAAAACCCTCAGTTCAATCCTTTGCCACCCTCCTACCGCCCGAGCGCCTTTTCTATCTCCAGGATGGCCAGCGTCGTCTTCAGCGCCACATCCGGGTTCAGCGACAGACTGTCGATGCCCTGCTCGACCAGAAACTTCGCGAATTCCGGATAGTCGCTGGGAGCCTGGCCGCAGATGCCGATCTTGCGTCCCTTGGCCTTGGCCGCTCGGATCACGGACGCGATGAGGGTCTTCACCGCCTGGTTCCGCTCGTCGAAGATGTGCGCGACGATCGCGGAATCCCGGTCCACGCCCAGCGTCAGTTGGGTGAGGTCGTTCGAGCCGATGGAGAAGCCGTCGAAGACCTCGGCGAACTGCTCGGCCAGGATCACGTTGCTGGGGATCTCGCACATCACGTAGATCTCCAGGCCCTGCTCGCCCCTCCGGAGCCCCTGCTGATCGAGTTCGGCGAGCACGCGCCGCCCTTCCTCGACGGTGCGGCAGAAGGGGATCATGAGCTTCACGTTCCGCAACCCCATCTCGTCCCGCACCTGCTTCATCGCCCGGCACTCCAGCGCGAAGCCGGCCTTGTAGCGCGGGTCGTAGTAGCGGGAGGCGCCGCGGAAGCCCAGCATCGGGTTCTCCTCGGTCGGCTCGTAGCGCCGGCCTCCGATCAGATCGGCGTATTCGTTGGACTTGAAGTCGCTCAGCCGCACGATCACGTCCTTGGGATAAAAGGCCGCGGCGATCAGGGCCACGCCCTGGGCCAGCTTGTCCACGAAGAAACGCGGCTTGTCGGCGTAGCCGGCCGTCAGCCGGTCGATCTCGGCCTTCAGGGCGGGATCGTCCAGCCGGTCATAGTCCAGCAGGGCCAGGGGATGGACCTTGATGTAGGTGGTGATGATGAACTCCTCGCGCGCCAGCCCGACCCCGTCGTTGGGGAGGAAGGAAAGCGCGAAGGCCTCTTCAGGGTTGCCGACGTTCAGCATGACCTTGGTCTTGGGCCGGGCCAGCCCCTTGAGGCTCACCCGGTCCACCGCGAACGGCAGCACCCCCTCGTAGACGAAGCCTGTGTCGCCTTCGGCGCAGGACACGGTGACCGGTCGCCCGTCCGTCAGTACCTCCGTGCCCGTCTCGGTTCCCACGACGGCGGGGAGCCCCAGCTCGCGGCTCACGATCGCCGCGTGGCAGGTCCGTCCGCCCCGATTGGTCACGATCGCGGCGGCCTTCTTCATGATCGGCTCCCAGTCCGGGTCGGTCTTGTCCGTCACCAGGATCTCGCCGGGGTTGAACTGGTGGAGCTGCTGGACGTGCTTGACCACCCGCACCGGACCCTGGCCGATCTTTTCCCCCACGCTGCGGCCGGTCACCAGGACGGTTCCCCGCTTCGTGAGGTGATAGGTCTCGATGAGGTCCCTGTCCTTCCGGGACTGCACCGTTTCCGGGCGGGCCTGGAGGATGAAGAGCTCGCCCGTCCGGCCGTCCTTGGCCCACTCCATGTCCATGGGGCTGGGCCGGCCCTTCCTGGTGCTGTAGTGCTCCTCGATGAGGCAGGCCCAGCGGGCGAGGGTCAGGATCTCCTCGTCGGTGATGGCGAACCTGGTCCGGTCGTCCCGCGGCACCGGCACGTTCTTGACCATCTTGCTCCCGCCCGGATCGTAGACCAGTTTGAATTCCTTGCTGCCGAGGATCTTCTGGAGGATCGGCCGGAAGCCCTGCGCGAGCGTCGGCTTGAACACGTAGTATTCATCCGGGGTCACCGACCCCTGCACGACGTTTTCGCCCAGCCCGTAGGAGGCGTTGATCAGCACGGCGTCGCGGAACCCGGTCTCGGTGTCGATCGAGAACATGACTCCCGACGCGGCCAGGTCGGAGCGCACCATCCGCTGCACGCCGATCGAGAGCGCGATCTTGAAGTGGTCGAAGCCCTTGTCCACCCGGTAGGACAGCGCCCGGTCGGTGAACAGCGAGGCGAAGCAACGCCTGCAGGCGTCCAGCAAGGCCGAGTGTCCCTGGACGTTCAGGTAGGTCTCCTGCTGCCCGGCGAAGCTCGCGTCCGGCAGGTCTTCGGCGGTGGCGCTGCTGCGGACCGCGACATCCGGCGGCTCGGGGCTCCCGTCGCTCAGCCGGTCGTAGGCGGCCGTGACCGCCCGCTCGAGGTCGCGGGGCAGGCCGGCGGCGAGGACGGCCTGCCGGACCTTCAGGCCCCGCTGCCGCAGGTTGGCGAGGTCGCGCGTATTCAGATCCTTGAGCAGCTCCTGGATCTTCGCGTCGAGCCCGGCCTCCTTGAAAAACGCACGGTAGGCTTCCGCCGTGATCGCAAATCCGTTGGGCACCTTCACCCCTTTGGCGGCCAGCTCTCGGTACATCTCCCCCAGCGACGCGTTCTTGCCGCCCACCAGCGGAATGTCCTCGATGCCGATCTCGTCGAACCAACGGATCAATGCGCTCTGTATGGTGGTCGGCGTCATTTTCTTTCTCCCTTGGCTCAGGCCTGGTGCGTGGTTCGGACATACTGCCCGACCAGGCGATAGGCGCTGTAGAGGTACTGGGTGACCATCCGCTGCGTGTTGAAAAAGGCCCCGTTCTGGGCGATCGCGTGCCGCATGATGTCGATGAACCGGGATCGGTCTCGATAGAAGCAGGGCAAAACCTTTTGCTCCAGCTTCTCATAGAGTGCCCTGGCGTGGCAGGCATCCATCCCCGATTTCGGTTCGAGGCAGGCTTCGATCCGATCTCCGATCGCCCAGCCGGTCACATTTTCAATATGGCCCTCGATCCACCAGCCGTCCAGCACGCTCAGGCTGGGGACCCCGTTCATGGCCGCTTTCATTCCGCTCGTACCCGAGGCCTCCATCGGCGGGAGCGGCGTGTTGAGCCACACATCCGTCCCGGCGCAGACCAGCCGCGCCAGGATCATGTCGTAGTTGCTGAGATACGCCACAGCGACCTTGCCGCGCAACGCGTCGCCCAATTCAACGATCTTCCGGATTATGTCTTTGCCGTCGTGGTCCTGTGGATGGGCTTTGCCGCCGAACACGATCTGGAATGGGCCGACTTGCTCGGCGATCCGCTTCAGCCGCTCCAGGTCATGGAACACCAAGGTCCCGCGCTTGTAGGAGGCGGCGCGCCTGGCGAACCCCAAGGTCAGCACGTCGCGGTCGAATCCGGCGTTGGTTTCGCGGTTCACGTACTCCACCAGGGCTCGTTTGGCTTCCATGTGCGCCGCCCAGATGTCCTCGTCGGGGATACTGATCGCGTATCGGAGGGACAGTTGGTCGCGCCGCCAATCCGGCAGGTGCCGGTCATAGAGCGCCTGAAAGGACGGCGCGGTCCAGGTAACCGCATGGACCCCGTTTGTGATCGAGTGGATCGGATAGCCGGGATGCAAACTGTGGGAGACCTCCCCATGCTTCATGGCCACGCCGTTGATATAGCGCGAGCCGCGCAGGGCGAGCTCGGTCATGTTCAGCATGTTCTCATGGCCGCAGGCCTTGAGCCGCCGACAGTGGCGGTCCCCCAGGACCTGATGCGCGAGCTCGGCAGAAAATTGATCGTGGCCCGCCGGCACCGGGGTATGGGTCGTAAACACGCAGGACTCGCGCACTGTTTCCAACACGTCGGGCGGCACTTCCTCCCCGTGCGCTTGCGGGCTCCCGGCCAGGTGTTCCTCCAGCAGAGCCAGGACGAGCAGTGCGGCGTGCCCTTCATTCAGGTGGAACCGGGGCACATCCCCGTACCCGAGGGCGCGGAGCATACGCAGACCGCCAAACCCCAACACCACCTCTTGGCAGAGGCGATAGTAAGCGTCCCCGCCGTAGAGCGAGTCCGTGAGCGTGCGGTCCCAGGTCTGGTTCTCGGCGAGGTCCGTGTCCAACAGGTAAACGGGGACGACAAACCCCGTGACCCCCTTCATCTGATACCGCCAGGCGCGGACCAGCACCTTGCGACCGTCGATGTCCACCGTGACGCGCCGGTCCAGCGGCTCGATGAAATCGTTGATCGGCCAGGCCACCGGTTCTTCCGACTGGCGCCCCTGCTCATCGAGGCGTTGATAGAAATACCCGCGTCGATGCAACAGGGTCACCGCCACCATCGGCACTTCCAAATCGGCGGCGGAACGAATCGTATCGCCGGCCAGCACGCCCAGCCCGCCGGCGTAGGTGGGCATCGACGGATCCAGCCCGATCTCCATGGAAAAGTAAGCCACCAGGGCGGACATAGTCGTAGGCCCTCCGTCGTTGTCTCAGCAGCGGCGCCCGCCCTGCTCATTGAGGCATGCGCCGACCCAGGAGGCAACGTCCGCGAGCAACTTCGCCACGGCTTTGTTGGCGGCGAGCACCCCCCCGTAAGGGTCGTCGCTGGGCGCCTCTTCCAGTACCTCAAAAGACCGTGTGCCCAGGATGCCCTGCCCCTTCAGCTCGGTGAGCTGCAGGCGGAGCGTCAAACGCACAAGGCTGGGCTTGGAGAAGAACTCCTGCTGCAGCACGAGGTCGTCCGCATCCAGCCGGTAGTCCCCCCGCACGGAACTCGGCAGCTGCACGACAGTCCGCCAGGTCCCGGTCCGCGCCAGGGTCCGGCCCAGCAGGGGCGCCAGCATCCGCCCGGGCGTATCGGCCCACTGGTTGTTGGCGTAGTACCGCACCTCATGGGGACGCAGCAGGTAGGCCATGCGCAGGCTGTCGAAGCCGGCCCGCGCCCGCGGAACGGTCACGAGCAGGACCGCCGTGCCCCGATTCTCCGAGCCAACCGGATCGCTCATGGAAGGGAGGTCGGGGCTGAGCACGTAGGTGTGAAGCTCCGCGCTGTCCCGTGCCGGCGTGAAGCTGCAGGCGCACAGCACCGCCGCCGGGAGGGTGAGGAACAGGGTCCATGCCAGAGGGTTGAATCGATGACGCATCACGGTCGCTCGCTCATTCGCCCGGGCCCCGCGGTTGCGGCGCCCGCCCGAAGACCAGTGAACTGGGCTCCCGCTCCACTTGTGTGGCCACCCGCTGCAAGGTCGCGGTCAACTGCCGGAGCTCCGCGACCAGCAGGCCCGCCTCGCCCAAGGTCTGCCCGGTGAACTGTTTGAGGTCCGGCTTCGCATCCGCGACCATGGCGTCCACCGCCGTGGTGGTGCGGGCCAATTCCTTGGACATGCTGTCCAGCGCGCTGGCGCTCCGCTGGACGCGCGCGAGGATGATCGGCAGCTCCTCGTTCAGGGTCCGGCTGAGCTGCGCCAGGTTCTGGAAGGTCTGCGTCGCGTTGTCGACGCCCTGATCCAGTCGCTGGCTTCGCGCCGCGAGGGTCTGCGTGACCGTCGCCAGGTCACGGAGGACCTGCTTGAAGGACGCCCGGTTCTGCTCGTCCAGCATCAGGCGGGCGTCCTCGACCAGCCCGGTGGAATCGCTCAGGAGGCGCGAAAAGGGCTGGTCGGCCAGCAAGCGCGACAAGGCCGTATCCAGGCGGTAGAGCAGGGAGGGTCCGGATTTGATCACCGGATAGACTTGATCGGGCTTGACTTCGAGCGGCGGGGACTCACGGCTGCCGCCGGCCAGGTTCACGATCGCCAGGCCGGTCAACCCCTGGGTGTCCAGCACCGCCAGGGTGTCTTCCTTGACCGGGGTCCCGCGCGCGATGTCCATGGTCAACCGCACTTCCTCCGGATTGTCCGGATTCAGGATGATCTCCTTGACGCGGCCCACCTCCACCCCTCGATACTTGACCGGCGAGTTGACGCTCAGGCCCGACACCGATTCCTGCATGTAGGCGTAGTAGCGGTCGTAGGACGTGCGGTACTCCCCCTTGCCCAGCCAGAGCGTCCCGGCCACCAGCCCGGCGGTGAACAGGACGACGAACAGCCCGACCAGCGTATAGTTCACTTTCGGTTCCATGGTTGCTCCTCGCTTTTTGAAACATCCGGGCGCGCCGCCCGCCCGCGCGGGCCGTGGAAGTACTCGTGAATCAGGGGGTCCTCCGAGCGGGACAGCTCCTCCATCGTCCCGGTTCCGAGGATCTTGCCGTCTCCCATGACGGCCACGCGATCCGCCACCCGCCAGAGGGAATCCAGGTCGTGCGTCACGAGCACGATCGTGAGACCCAGGAGGGGCTTGAGGTGCTGCACCAGCTCGTCGAAGGCGCCGGCGCTGAGCGGGTCCAGCCCGGCGGTGGGCTCGTCCAGAAACAGGAGCTCCGGGTCCAGCGCAAGCGCCCGCGCCAGGGCCGCGCGCCGCCTCATCCCCCCGCTCAGCTCGTTCGGGTACTTCATCGCGCTGGCCAGCGGAAAGCCGGTCAGGGCGATCTTGAGAATCGCCAGCTCCCGGATCAGGCCGGGGCTGAGGTCGGTATGCTCGCGCAGGGGGGCGGCGACGTTCTCCACCACCGTCAGCGAGCTGAACAGGGCGCCGTACTGGAACAGGACCCCGCAGCGCCGCCGCAGCCCCAGTACGTCGGCCTCGGTCATCGTGCCGGTCTCCTGGCCGAACACCTCGATCGTCCCGGAGGCCGGCTGCTGCAGCAGGATGATCTCGCGCAACAGCGTGGATTTGCCGCAGCCGTTGCCCCCGGCGATGGCGAACACCTCCCCCCGGCGCACCGTCAGGCTCACGTCGTCATGCACCACCGCGCTCCCGAAGCGGGTGGACACGTGGCGCACGTCGATGACCGCCGGCGCGTCGTTCATCAGAGCCCCCACCAGTTCAACGCGATGGAAAAGAACGCGTCGAAGACGATGACCAGAAAAATGGCCTGCACGACGCTGATCGTCGTATGCCGGCCGACGTCATCGACGCCCCCGCGGATCTGGAAGCCCTGGTAGCACCCGACCAGGGCGATGATCACGGCGAACACCGGCGCCTTGCCGACGCCGATCAGGAAGTGCCGCAGTGCGATGGCTTCTTCGAACCGTGTCAGAAACTCGGTGAAGCTGACGCCGAGCTGCCCGGAGGCGATCAGCATGCCGCCGAAGACCCCGACCGCATCCGCATAGACGGTCAGCAGCGGCAGGGCGATGACCAGCGCCAGGGCTTTGGGGATCACCAGCAGCTCCATCGGCGAGATGCCCAGCGTGCGCACCGCGTCCAGTTCCTCGGTCACCTTCATCGTGCCGAGCTGCGCGGCATAGGCGGAGCCGGAGCGGCCGGCGACCAGGATGGCCGTCACCAGCGGCGCGATCTCGCGCAGCAGCGAGATGCCGACCAGGTCCACGATGAAGATGTTGGTGCCGAACTTCCGCAACTGTTCCGCGCCCTGATAGGCGATCACGACGCCCATCAGGAACGTGAGCAGGCCGACGATCGGCAGGGCGTTGAACCCGTCCAGCTCCAGGCTCCGGCACAGGGCCCGCCAGCGGATCGAGCGGGGGGCGGCCAGCAGGCCGAGCCAGGCCGTCAGGCTTTCGCCCAGGAACCCCAGGCCGTTCATCCACTGGTTCAGCCGGTCCCAGGCCAGGAGCCCGATCCGCTCCAGCCATGTCCGTGCGCCCAGGCCTTCCACCGGCGGGATCGCAGCTTGCGTCGTCGAAACGATCTGCAGCAGTTGCGTAAATTCGGGACGCAGGCCGCGCAGCGACACGGTCTGCCCGTCCCGTTGGAGCGCGCTCAGGCTGCGCTGCAGCAGCCAGGCCCCGCTGCAGCAGCCAGGCCCCGCCCGTGTCCATCGCCGAGACGGTCGCGGCTTCCACAGTCACGGTTGGCGCATCCGGCCATGAAAAGGCCGCCAGCCTGGCCTCCAGGGAAGCCAGGTGCGGCAGCGTCCAGGGACCGCCGCAGCGGACCGCCTGGTCGCGACCGATCTCGATGCTGGGCGACAGGTCTTGCATAGGGGCACACTCCAAACCCGGCGGATCCTTCCCTATTCGAACTGCCGGCGGAACCGCCACATGCCGAAGCCGAACAGAACGCCGCCGAGCAGGGCCATCGCCAACACCGAGTCCCAGAGGATGTCCAACCCCGCCGCCTTCAGCAGGATACCGTAAGTCACGTCGATGTAGTAGCGCAGCGGCGACAAAGCCATCAGCGATTGGACCCACTTCGGCATCGACTCAAAGGGGGCCGTGATGCCGGAGAGCAGCAGGATCGGGGCAACCACCAGGAGCGAAAGCATCCCGACCTGGGCCTGGTTCCGTGTGACGGTGGCGGCGAGCAGGCCGAGGCCGGCGGTCGTAAAGCTGTACAGGGCGGTCAACAGGAAGAACAACCCGGCGCTTCCCTTCATCGGCACGCCGAAGATCGGCTGGAGCACTCCGTACACCGCCACCGCCGTGGAGGTCAGAATCACGGCCGTCATCGCCAGGATTTTGGAGAACATGATCTGGAAGGGCGTCACCGGCGAGACCAGCAATTGTTCCACCGTCCCGCGTTCCTTTTCGCGCACGAGGGCGGCCGCCGGCAACAGCATGGCGAACAGCGTGATCATGCGCAGCAGGTGCGAGATGGACTGAAACCAGGTGTCGTCCTGATTGGGGTTGAACCAGACGCGATGCGCGCTTGTCACCAGGGGCCCCTCGGAGCCTTCCGCTCCGAAGCCTCGCCCCGCCGCGCCGACATCCAGCGCGAAGCCTCCGATGATGCGCGCCGCGTAGCTCGCCGCGGAGAGGCCTTGCGGCGCGTTCGTCGTGTCCACTTGGAGTTGGACGGCGGTCGGCTCCCCGCTGCGGATCGCTTCGTGAAAGCGGGGCGGAATGTCCAGTACGACCATCGCCGTGCCTTCGTCCAAGCGTCGCAGTCCCTCGTGCGGATCGTCGATCTCCCCGTCGAAATGGAAATAGGGCTCGCGAAAGCGGTGGATGAGTTCCCTGGACAAGAAGCTGTGATCCGCGTCATGCACAAGGAGGTTGGCGTTCAAGAGCTGCATCGTGATCCCCGCCCCGCTGATGTAGACGGACAGGGAAAACGAATAGACGAGGAACAAGAGCAGGGGCAGGTCGCGTCCCAGTTGGAAGAGTTCTTTCTGGGTCAGCACGTACAGCCGGCGCCACCACGTTGTCGCTCGAGCCCGGAATCCCATCGGTTGCCTCCGTTACACCCTCGGACGTTTGGTGAACAGCCCGTACGCGACGAGCCACAGCAGAACGGCGAACGCGGCTAGCGCGAGCATGTCCGGCCATAACGCCCGGAGATCGAGTCCCTTGAGAAAGCTGCCGCGCACGATGTTCGTGTAGTACATCGCGGGAAAGAGGTGCGCTTGGACCCTGGCCCCGTACGTCAGCGAAGAGACCGGAACCAGGAGTCCCGAGAAAAGGATGGTCGGCACCATCGCGATGATGATCGTGATGATGAGGGCGGCCATTTGCGTGTGGACCAGGAGCGAGACGAACAGGCCGATCCCGGTGCTGCACAGCACGAACAGGAACGACGCGAAGAGATAGAAGGCGAAGTGCCCCTTGAACGGGACCTGGAACAGAAAGACGGCCAACAACCAGAGGATCACGATGTTCACGAGGGAGATCAGCGTGTGAGGGGTGAGCTTCCCGACGAGAAACTCCGCGCGGCTGACCGTGGAACTGTAAATGTTGTAGATCGAGCCGCGCTCCTTTTCACGCACGACGCCCAGCGCGGTCAACAGGGGGGACGCGACCATCAGCGTGAACATGACGAAGGCTGGAACCATGGACCAGGCGCTTCGCACTTCCTCGTTGTAGAGGTAGCGAACCTCGACGGTGACCGGGTGAACGGCGCCTTGGGCCCGCTCGCGGGAAATGCCGCGTGTGCGGCTCAGGTGCTCGACCAGGAGCTCTTCGGTAAACGCCTGGTTGACGGCGATCACATAGCTCTTGGCAATGTCGGTGTGCAGCGGGAAGGTCCCGTCGAGAAGCGTTTGGACTGCCGCCGGCTCTCCGGCCAGGAGGCGTTCTTGAAACTTTTCGGGGACGATGACGGCCGCTCGGATCTTAGCCCTCTGCAGCAAGGGGGTGGCCTCGTGTTCGCTCGGGAGATAACCCTGAAAGTCGAAGTATCGCGATGCCGAGAGCCGATACAGGTAATCTCGACTCAATGCCGTTCGATCAAGGTCCAGAACCGCGTAGGGGATGTTCTCCACGTCGAACACGAGTCCATACCCGAACACGACGATCCAGAGCGCCGGCAGCAGGAAGGCCAGGAGAATAAACATCCGGTCACGGATCGTCTCCCGCCATTCCTTGGAGGCCACGGCGGCAATGCGACGCAGGTTCATACGTGCACGTGCGCGCCGGCCGCGCGCTCCTGTTGTTCCAACGCCGTCACCTTGTAGACGAAGACGTCTTCCAGGCTGAGCGGGCGCACGGCGACGGATTTGACGGCCACGCCGCTGGCCTCCAGCGCATGACAGGCGCACTCCTCGTCCCGCACCGGATCGCGGCACAGCAAGTGAATGCGGGTCCCGAACAGGGCTGCGCCGGCAAAGCCGGTCCGTTGCAGGTGCAGCAAAGCCTTGCCCGGCTGATCGGTGACCACTTCCAGCAGGCGGCCGGCCTCCTGCTCGACCTGCCGTTTCATTTCCACCGGCGAACCCTCGGCCACCACCCGCCCTGCGTGCATGAGCGCCAACTGGTCGCAATGTTCCGCCTCGCTCATGTAGTGGGTGGTCACCAGAATCGCCACGCCCTCTTCCCGCGATAAGTGGGACAGGATATCCCAGAAGCGGCGGCGGCCGATCGGGTCCACGCCGGACGTCGGTTCATCGAGGAAGAGCACGCGGGGCCGATGCATCAGCGCGCAGCCCAGCGCCAACCGCTGACGCACGCCCATCGGGAGACGGCCGGTAAGATCGGACTCGTACCCGCTCAGCCCCGCCATATGAATAATCCAATCCAGCCGTTCGCTTGTTTCCCGTGTCCCCAACCCATAAATCCCGGCAAAGAGCCGGATGTTCTCCACCACCGTCAGATCCAGGTACAACGAGAAGGCCTGCGACATGTACCCGATACGTTCCTTGATCGTGCCCCCGGCCTGGCGCATGTCCGCGCCGGCGACCCAGCCGTCCCCTGCCGTCGGCGGCAGAATCCCGGTGAGCATTTTGATGACGGTGGTTTTGCCGGCGCCGTTGGCGCCGAGCAATCCAAAGATCTCACCTTGCGTGACATGAAAACTGACTTGATCGACGGCGCGGAACGTTCCGAACTCGCGGATCAGCCCTCGCGCTTCGATGGCCAATCCATCGTGCATCGGTCTTGTTGCAGACTGAGCAAATGTCCCGCCGGCATCCTTGCTCGGTCCTTGCTGAAGCAATAACGCGACGAACACGTCTTCCAGCTCCGGTTCATCCACGCGCACATCGTGGGCCTTGATGTCATCGAGACTCGCCTCGATCCGTTGGACGGCGGCCCGCGGCTCGGTCTCTTCTGTGAGCACATGCAGGAGCGGGCCGAGCGCCTCGGCCTGGCGAAAATCCCGTTTGAGCCGAGACAGGGCCTCGATCTGAGGCGCAGCCTGAAAGGTCACCATGGACCCGCGGACGAGGCCTTGCACCTCGGTCGGCGTTCCCGAAGCCAACAGGCGCCCGTGCGAGAGGAAGGATAAGCGATGAAACCGGGCGGCCTCGTCCATATAGGCGGTGGAGACCAGGGCGGTCATGCCGCGCTCCTGGAGCAGCTCGGCCATGATGGTCCAGAAGTCGCGGCGCGAGACCGGATCGACCCCGGTCGTGGGTTCGTCCAGAATGACCAGGGCCGGCTCGTGGATCAAGGCGCAGATCAGGCCCAATTTCTGTTTCATCCCGCCGGAGAGATTCTTCATGGCGCGGTCGCGAAAGGGCTCCAGGCGGGTCATGGCCAACAGGCGGGTCTTCTGCTCGTTCAGCTCTGCGTCGGGGACGAGGCGCAGGCGCGCGAAGAAGTCGATGTTCTCTTCGACCGAGAGGTCCGGGTAGAGGTTCAGCCCCAGGCCCTGGGGCATGAACCCGATCTGCGGCTTGATCCGCTCGGCGGCCCGCTCGGAGTCCACCGTAATCCCGAACACGTCCACCGCGCCTTCCTCATAGGCCAGCACGCCGGCGATGGCTTTCATCAGGCTGCTCTTCCCCGCACCGTCCGGCCCGATCAGACCGTACAGCTCACCCTTCTGGACCGTCAGGTCCACCCCCTGCACCGCCACTCGTTTGCGGTAGCGTTTGCCGAATTGCGACACCCGAACGATGGGGGTCTCGGCGCTCATTGCATCCTGGGTCGTCGCTTGATTCACGGTTGTCGTCCAAAGCTCTCAGCCATCAGCGCCCCTTGATTCGACGTGGAGAAGGGGTGGCGCGGCGATCTCAGTTTCTCCCCGTCGCCCGGCCTCCACATCCCGCACCGCTTCCCCTCACCACTTCGGTTTCACCCACGCCACATCCTCACGCCACTTGATCACGGCATCGGCCGGCAGGCCGGGGGTCAGGCGATGATCGGGATTGTCCTTGAGGTAAAGCTTCACCGCATAGATCAGCTTCACCCGTTCGTCCGGCGTCTGGACTTCCTTCGGGGTGAACTCGGCCTTGGAGGCGATGTATTTCACCGTTGCCTCGAAGGGCCGGTCCGGGAAGGCGTCGGTGTAAATGCGGGCCGGCAGCTCCAGGCGCACCTTGCCGATCTGGACTTCCGGCACATAGACCTTCAGGTACAAATGATCCAGGTCCACCAGCTCGAAGAGGGGCGCGCCCGCTGCGACGACCTCGCCGACATCCACCATCCGGGTGGTGATGGTGCCGTTCGTCGGCGCGGTGATCGTGAGGTCGGCCAGCACGCTCTCCGTTTCGTTCAACGCCGCCTCCGCCTGGTCCCGCTGCCGTTCCAGCGCGGCCACGTCCGCTTCTTTCGCGTGAATCCGCTTCCACCCCAGTTCAGCCTGGGCGAGTTCCTTGGTCGCTTGCGTCAAGGCGGATCGGGCGGCGGACTGCTCCCTACGGGCCACATCCAGTTTGAGATTCGCCTGATCCAGTTGCTGCAGGCTGGCCTCGTCCTTGGCCGCCAGGTCGCGGAACCGTTGCGCGTCGCTGCGCGCCTCCTTTTCGACCGCCACGGCCTTTTCAACCATGGCCCGGGCGCGCGCCACGGCCGCGTCCGCGGTCTCGATCGCCAGCGGCACCTCCAGATTCAGCACCGCCAGGGTTGTGTGGGCGGCCTGGACCTGGGCTTCGAGCGCCTCCCAGGCCTTCCTGGCTTGCTCGACCCTGGCCTTCGTCTGGATATCGTCCAGTTGCACCAGGACCTGGCCCGCCGTGACCGTGGCTCCCTCGCGGACGAGCAGGCGCTGAATCCGTCCGGGAAACTTGCTGGCCACGGTGACGTGATCCCCTTCCATCCGCCCGTTCGCCTGGATCAACCCCTCCGGCAGGTGCCGGTTCAAGGCCCATCGGTCCAGGGCGAGGTAGCCGAGGCCCACGAGCAGGATCGCAAGAACGGCGAGGGGGAGACGTTGTGCGGTCAGGGTCATAAGCCTACCCGGCTCCGTCATGGAGAAGCCTGCCTGCGGCTCCAGCACGTCAATAGAGCATCTCCAACTGCCCCTGGGCCCGGGCCAGGTTGACCCGGGAGGCGTTGAAGCGAAACAGGGCCTCGATCACGTTGTCCCTGGCCCGCGCGACCGACGTCTGCGCGTTGGTGACCTCGATGTTGTTCGCGATGCCGGCTGCGAAACGGTCCCGGGCCTGCTCCAATTCCTTCAGCGCCAGCTTGAGACCTTCCTCCGACACGGAGACTTGCTGGCGGGAGGAGGCGAGCGTGATGAGGGCGTTCCGCACCTCCAGGGTGATCTGGTCGGAGACGTCTTTCATCCGGAGGGATTCTTGCCGGACCTTGCTGCGGCTTTCGGAGATGCGGCCTTCCCGAGAGCCGCCGTCGAAGACCGGGACCGAGAGCGTCACGCCGACCGTGCGGGTGGCCAGCGCGTCGTCGGCTTTGAGGCCGATCCATCCGTAGTCGCCGTTGAAGTTCAGCGAGGGGAGCCGCTCGCTGGTGACCGAACTGAGGCTCAGCGCCGCCAGCTTCTCCCTGGTGGCTTGCGCCTTGAGCTCCACCCGGTTCTCGCGCGCGATGGCCAGGACATCCTGGGGGAGGAGCGACGCCACCTCGACCAGCTTCAGCTCGTCGGTCAAGGTCAGGCGGACGTCGAAATCGATCCCCAGCACGCGGATCAGGTTCAGCTTGGCGCTGTCGCGATCGCTCTGGGCGACGAGGAGGCGCTGCTTCTCGTTTTCCAGTTGCACCAGCTCGCGCGTGACGTCGAGCCCGGTCGCGATCCCGGCCTTCTTCCGGTCCTGGGCCAGCTTCAGCAGTTGCCGGCTGAGCTCCACGTTGGCGTCGCTGGCTTTCACCGCCGCCTCGGCCCGGAGCGCCTCCATGTAGAGCAGCGCCACCGTGGCCATCGTATCCCGCTTGGTGACCTCCGCCTCCAGCGCGGCCACCTCGATGCCGGTCCTGGCCGCCCGCCACCGCTGGATCAGGCTCAGGCTGAAAATGTTCTGCACGACCGTCGCCCGCGCGTCGAAGACGTTGAACGGATCGGTCACGTTGCGCGGGACGCCCAATCCGGCCAGTTTGTCGGCGGGGATGCCGAAGGCGGCCAGGTTGACGGTCTGGTTCCGCTGATTGACGAAGCCGGAGACGTTCGGCAGCAACGCGCCCAGGCTGGTGTCGGCGGCCCCGCGCGCGGCCAGGATCCGTTCCCTGAGCAGCCGGACCGTGGGGTTGTTGTCCAGGGCCGCCTCGATCGCGCCGTGGAGACTCAGGCTCAACTCAGGCGGGTCTGCCTGGTCTTGGGGCACGCCCGCGGCCTCGACAACGTTTCCCCCCAGCAGTAGGGCTGCGAATGTCACGGTCCAAGCCGCTGCTGTTTTTTTCATCGGAGGTCCCTCCCGTCGCGCACACTCCACCGGCGCCTCTCTGCTCACCCTGCCGGAACAGGGCGCAACAAGTGCCTGGGCATCTCTTGCAAGCCTTCAGGGTGAGCAAGGGCGGTGCCATTGAGGCGGACCAGGGCAGCAGGGATTCTTCCAGCAAAATCGTATGGTTGGCTATTGTGCGAGGGCTGGAACGAAGCAATGAAAACCAGGCGGGGGAATCCTGCTACAGTCCTGTGGCCGCCCGCTGCAGCGGAACGCTACAAGACAGGGTCAAGAGGGGATGAGACGTTTGCTTGACCGAACTGCCTTCCAGACCTCCATCGCCGCCAGCGGCAGGAGGCCCATTCCAAAGGCCAGCAGCCAGTGCTCGATGTTGAACGGCGCGACCTTGAACAGGTCGCGCATCCAGGGCGACATGAGGATCGCCGCCTGCAGGGTCGCGGAGCCGGCCACGGCCCACAACAAGGGCCGATTCGGCCAGCAGCCCCCGGCACCTCCGCAGGATGTTGTGGACCGCATGACGACCTTGTTGAACCGCAACCGGAGCAAGACCTGGCAAGGGGCGGCCTCCCTGATGCACAAACACGGCGAGATCGCCGATGACAAATATCTCGGAATGACGCACGCCAGTTGCTAAGATTGGGATAATCATAGTCGATCTCCCCTTCCGTCAAGATCACTTTCCGGACGTTGACATCGATGACCACCGCCTCTGCCAGCCAGACTCTGTGTTCGGCTGCCGGTGCAAGACGCCACGAATGGGATAGGCGATGTCGCTGGGGGAGAGGCCCACGGTCGCCACCTGGTGCATCAGCGGTTGAAACAGATGATGATTACGGCGGTCGATGACCGTGACCTGGACGTCCGCGTGTTTGAGAGATCGAGCGGCATACCGACCGCCGAAACCCGCGCCGCCGATGACCACCTGAGGACGATCCTGAACGGGCCCCGTTTCCCTTACCCAATTGCGCCTTGTGGCGCTGTCGTCACAATGGGGGCGTCAGGCCAGGCCAAGCTGGAGCTTGGCGGCTTCGGACATCATGGTCTGATTCCATGGGGGATCCCAGACCAGCTCAATCTTCGCACCCGCCACTCCGGGAAGGGCCCTGATCTTGGATTCGATATCGCGGATAAGCATCCCCGCCACCGGACAGGCCGGCGTGGTGAGCGTCATTTTGATCGTGACAGCACCGGAGACCTCAGCCGAGATGTGATAGATCAAGCCAAGATCGTAGATGTTGACGGGGATCTCCGGGTCGTAGACAGTGCGGAGAACCGCAACGACCTGCTCCTCCACGCTGTGCGCAGGCGTTGGTCCATGGTTCATGGGCCCTTCTCCCACAGCTCGGTCTTTCTCCGTCACGACGGTTTCCTGTTTGTTCTCAATGGCCGCACGCATCGTGTGCCAGGGTAAGGTCGCACACTTCACGCGGATGGGAAACTCGCGGACGCCAGCAAAGGCCGCCAGCTTTCCGAGTTCGAGGGCTGCCGGTGCTGTGCGGGGTTCTTGGGTGACCAGGGCGTGGAAACGCTCGAAGAGGGCTTCCACTTCGGCCACGCGTTTCCCTTTCACGCTCTCCGTCATCATCGAGGCGGAGGCGATGGAAATCGCGCAGCCCGATCCCTGAAAGCCGACCTCTCGCACGACGTCATTCACGATCCTGAGGTAGACCGTAATCCTGTCGCCGCACAGCGGGTTGTACCCCTCGGCTTTCCGGTCCGCCGATTCCGGCTTATAGTAGTTTCGCGGCCTCTTGTTATGGTCGAGGATCGCTTCCTGATAGAGTTCGCGCACGTCGACCATCATGTAAAGACCTCATGTAAAGACCTCGATGGCCTTCCGAATCCCGGCTACCAAGGCGTCGATGTCTTCCTTCGTGTTATACAAGGCGAGGGAGGCTCGCGCGGTGGCAGGAACCCCAAGGCGTTGCATCAGCGGTTGGGCACAGTGGTGGCCTGCGCGAATGGCGATGCCTTCCTGGTCGAGGATCGTGCCGATGTCGTGTGGGTGAACCCCCTCGATGACGAAGGAAAGCACCCCGACCTTCTCCTTGGCCGCCCCCAGGAGTCGCAGCTTCTCGATCCCCGAGAGCGTGTCCGTGGCATATGAGAGCAAGTCGCGCTCATAGGCGGTGATCGCTTCCATCCCGATTTCATGGAGATAGTCGATGGCCGCACCCAGCCCAATCGCTCCCTCGATATTGGGCGTCCCAGCCTCGAACTTGTGAGGCGGCACGTTGTAGAGCGTCTTCTCGAACGTGACCGAACGGATCATGTGGCCGCCTCCTTGGTAGGGAGGCATCGCCTCAAGATGCCCGGCCTTCCCGTACAAGACGCCAATGCCGCTTGGCCCGAACAGCTTGTGCCCGGAAAAGGCGTAGAAGTCACAATCGAGGGCTTGGACGTCCACCGTCAGATGCGGTACGGCTTGAGCGCCATCAACGAGCACCGGCACGTTCCGGCTGTGGGCGATCTCGATGATCCGACGGATCGGATTGATCGTGCCAAGAACGTTCGAGGCATGGGCCACCGACACGAACTTGGTTCTCGTCGTCACGAGCCGCTCATATTCGTCGAGACGGAACTCGCCCGCGTCGCTGATCGGCACGACGCGCAAGGTCGCTCCCGTCTCCTCGCACAACCTCTGCCATGGCACAAGGTTCGAGTGGTGCTCCATGACGGAGATGACCATGTCGTCCCCCCCCGGATATGCCTCCTGCCGTAGCTTTGCGCCACCAGGTTGATGGCCTCGGTAGCCCCGCGGACGAAGACGATCTCCCTGGCCTCTGCCGCCCGAATGAAGTGCTGCACGTTGGTGCGGGCCGCCTCGTAGGCATCGGTGGCGCGTTCGCTCAGGAGATGCATGCCGCGATGAATGTTCGCATAGCTGGTCGAGTAAAATTAGCTGATCGTCTCGATGACCCGCTGCGGCTTCTGAGCGGAGGCGGCATTATCCAGATAGACCAGCGGCTTGCCGTGGACCTGCTGCTTGAGGATGGGAAAGTCCTCCTTGATCCTCCGCACGTCGAAGGAGCGGCGGTGCGCTTGCCGGTCGTCCGCCGTGGCGGTGTCCTGGGTCATAGTAAGGACGTCTCCCGCACCGGCTTCCCGGCCGACACCCACGTGGAGATGACGTCCGCGAGGTAGGCGCGGATCGGGTCGTGCCCGATCCGGCTGAGGGCCTCTCTCGCGAACACCGCGATCATGAGATTGCGGGCCGCCTCCTCGCCGATGCCGCGGGAGCGCAAGTAGAACAGCGCATCCGGATCGAGCTGGCCGATCGTGGCCCCATGCTGGCACTTCACGTCATCCGCAAAGATCTCAAGCTGCGGGGTGGTGTTGAGCGTTGCGTCCTCAGAGAGCAAGAGGCTTTTGTTGGTCTGCATGGCATCGGTCTTCTGCGCACCCGGTCGCACGAGAATCTTTCCGGTGAACACCGCTCGCGAGTGCCCGCCAAGGACGCCCTTATACAACTGTCGGCTGGTGCAGTGCGGCTTCACATGGTCCACCATGGTGCGGATATCCATGTGCTGGCGACCAGTGACCATAAAGAGCCCGTTCAGGTTGCACGCGATGCCTTCTCCATCCAGCACGGCGGTGATCTCATTGCGGACGAGCGCGCCGCCCAGCGCAACCGAGTGTGAAGAGAAGCTGCTGGTGTGGTCCTGATGGACGTCCAGGGCTGCGATATGGAACGCGTCACCGCTCTCTCGCTGCAGCGTGTAGTGGTCGATCGTGGCATGCTCGCCCAACACAAGTTCGGTCACGGCGTTGGTGAAATAGCGTCCCTCACCAACGCCGATGTAGCTTTGCGCGATCGTCGCCTGGCTGCCAGGGCCCATCACAATCAGGTTCCGTGGATGGGACATCGTGGCCTCTCCGTCGGCGGTTGATGCGAACACCAGGTGCAATGGCGCCTCAAGCGCCGTGTCCGGCGGAATGGACACGAATGCCCCATCTTTCATGAAGGCCGTGTTCAGGGCGACGAAGGCACGATCCTCGTAGCGAGCATGGTGGGCCAGGTACGGTTCCACCGCGCTCGCGTCGGTGCCCAAGGCGACGGCGAGGCTGCTGACCCTTACGCCAGCTCGGAGCGGCTGCAGCGTCGACAGTTCCGGCGAGAAGTGGCCGTTCAGAAACACAAGCCGGCTCCACGAGGCTGCTCCAAAGGTGACCTCCGCGAGCTGCTCGGCGGTCCGCGCATCGCGTCGATAGCCCGCTGCCTGAAAGGGGATCTCCGCGACCGGGGCCACATCGGTATGCCGCCATGCCTCATCTTGTGTGGAGGGAAACCTCAGCTCGGTGAATCGAGAAAATGCTGCCAGGCGAAGCCGGTGGAGCCATGCGGGCTCACGTCCGGCCACACGCTTCTCGAACCTCGCAAATTGCGAGCGGTAGAAGGCTGTCGCCTCCACGACATCCATCACGGCGCAAATCCCTGTTCCAGGACGTTTGCTGATCGTCCGCGGTTGACCTGTTTGCCGAGCCAGGCATAGCCTTTCTCTTCCACGGTCAAAGCCAGGTCCTTTCCGCCGGACTTGACCAGGCGCCCATCAAGGAGAATGTGGACGTAATCCGGGACAACGTACGTCAGCAGTCGCTGATAGTGGGTAATCACGATCATGGCGCGCTCCGGGCTCCGTAGCGCATTGACGCCGTTCGCCACGATCTTCAGCGCATCGATGTCCAGGCCGGAGTCGGTCTCGTCCAGGATGGCCAGCCTCGGGTCGAGCACCGCCATCTGAAGGATCTCATGACGCTTCTTCTCGCCGCCGGAGAACCCTGCATTGACCGGTCGGTTCAAGAAGCTCGGCTCGATGTCGAGCAAGCTCATCTTATCCCTGACCAGCGCCAAACAATCCATGACGTCGAGTTCTTCGAGGCCGCGGTGCTTCCGAACGGCGTTGAGCGCCGCCTTGAGGAAATGGATGATGGTGACCCCAGGGATCTCGATCGGGTACTGAAAGGCGAGGAAGACCCCCTCGCGGGCACGGTCTTCCGGCGAGAACGCCAGGAGATTGTTCCCCTCGTAGCGCACCTCGCCGGAAGTCACCATGTAGCCTTCCCGCCCAACAAGGACATGCGCCAGCGTGCTCTTGCCCGAGGCATTTGGCCCCATGACGGCGTGGACCTCGCCGCGATTCACGGTCAGGTCGATTCCGTGAAGGATCTCCTTGCCGCCGGCTGCGACGTGCAAGTTCCTGATTTCCAGTAAGGGGTTCATCGTTCCCGTTTACCCGATGCTGCCTTCGAGAGTCACGTTCAGCAGCTTTTGCGCTTCGACTGCGAACTCCATCGGCAGCTCGCGAAAGACCTCTTTGCAAAACCCATTGACGATGAGCGACACGGCATCCTCAGGCGCGATCCCCCGTTGTTGGCAGTAAAAGAGCTGGTCCTCGCCGATCTTCGTCGTCGAGGCTTCGTGCTCCACTTGGGCTGTCGAGTTGTTCACCTCGATGGAAGGAAACGTGTGGGCGCCGCACCGGTCCCCGAGCAACAACGAATGACATTGCGTGTAATTGCGAGACCCGGTTGCCTTTTTGAGAATCTTGACCAGCCCGCGATAGGTGTTCTGGCCGTAGCCTGCGGAGATGCCCTTCGAGAGGATCGTGCTCTTCGTATTCCGTCCGATGTGAATCATCTTGGTGCCGGTATCGGCCTGCTGACGGTTGGTGGTGAGGGCCACCGAGTAGAACTCCCCGACCGAGTGATCTCCCAGCAGGATGACACTGGGGTACTTCCAGGTGATCGCTGAGCCTGCCTCGACCTGCGTCCACGAGATTTTGGAGTGGGCCCCGAGACACTTCCCCCGTTTGGTCACAAAGTTGTAGATGCCTCCTCGGCCTTCTTGATCGCCGGGATACCAGTTTTGAACGGTCGAATACTTGATCTGCGCATGAGCATGAGCAATCAGTTCAACGACAGCCGCGTGCAGTTGGGTCTCGAGTCGCATGGGAGCCGTGCATCCTTCGAGGTAGCTGACTGAGCTCCCTTCCTCGGCGATGATCAACGTGCGCTCGAACTGGCCGGTACTGGGGGCATTGATGCGAAAGTAGGTGGACAGCTCGATGGGACAATGCACCCCAGACGGGATGTAGCAGAACGATCCATCGCTGAAGACCGCGGAGTTGAGCGTGGCAAAGAAATTATCGGAGTAGGGCACCACCGATCCCAGATATTTTTGGACCAAGTCGGGATGGTTCTGCACCGCTTCAGAGAAGGAGCAGAAGATAATTCCTAGTTTGGCCAGTTGTTCTTTGTAGGTGGTCGCCACCGAGACGCTGTCGAAGACCGCATCCACGGCAACCCCGGCTAAGACCTCCTGTTCGCTCAGAGGAATGCCGAGCTTCCTATATGTGGCCAGCAGCAGCGGCTCCACCTCAGCGAGGCTCTTGGGCTTTGCCGTTGTCTTCGGCGCCGAATAATAGACGATCCTTTGATAGTCGATGGACGGATGGCGGACGTTGGCCCACTGCGGCTCTTTCATGGTCAGCCAGTGCCGATAGGCCTTCAGGCGCCAGTCGAGCAGGAACTCGGGCTCGCCTTTCTTCACGGAGATGAGGCGAACGATGTCTTCATGAAGCCCAGGAGGGACGGTATCAGCCTCAATCTCGGTGATGAATCCGTATTTGTATGCTCGGCCGGCAAGATCGGGTATCTCATCCATCGCAGCCATGCGTGCTCCCCAGCCAATATTGCTGACTGAAGGCAGCAATACCGATGCCATGCCCTTAAGAAGTCCGTGCGTGTGACTCGCTGTCGTGAATTTTCACGTTCTCCTCTAAGGAGGCAAAATTCTTGAGGATTGTGGCATCCCACGAACTAACCCGCTCTTCCACCGTTGTGTTGACGAGCGCGATTGCGTCCGGGGTTTGAGGCCTTTCGCTACATGGGCAGCCGGACTGTTGTGGCAGGATTTCACTTTGACCCCTTCAGTGTCTTCATATATTGCTGGCTTTCGAACGGCTTCCTGAGCAGGCGAGTTAGTTCTATTTCTAGAACAGTCCCCTGTTCCGCAAGCGACTCCTGGTTTCTAACTGCGTGATCTGCTTCAACACGGCTGGCAGATCAAAGGTGAGCAGCGGAGCCTCAAGGGGACGCTCTTTCGGCCTCTCTGGTCGTGTCCGTGTCCTCTTTCATTCCTCCGTGCGCGCTGCCATGACACCACCTGTTTAGTCACATGGATTGATTCTGCTTCCTTCTTACACCGGCTTCGAGAGCGACCCCCGAGAAGGTTGTCCGGCCAGCCGAGCATAGACGGACCCGGCCGCGATCAGGAGCGGGATGACGCCGAATCCGATGAAGACGAGGTCCGCCGGCAGCCGGAGCCATTCGATCAGGTGCATGGTCGAGCTGTGGACGAACTCCGGGGCCCTGGCGTGCCAGTAGCCGTGTTCCAGCACGTCCAGGAGTTGGAGGATTCCGCCTGGAAGGAAATAGGTCACGACCATCAAGAGCAGCCCGAGGTTGAGTCCCCAGAAGGAGAGCCGAACCAACTTTTCCACGCGGGTCCATGCCTCCTCCGTCGCCACTTGCCGCAGGACGAACACCATCAGGGCGATCGCCAGCATGCCAAAGACGCCCATCATCGCCGCATGGCCGTGGTTGGGCGTCAGGATCGTGCCGACTTCGAAGTAACTGATGATGGGCAGATTAATGAGAAATCCCATGATCCCTGCGCCGACGAAATTCCAGAACCCCACGGCCATCAGGAAAGCGAAGGTCCATTGGTGCGGGACGTCCACGCGCCTGCCGCAGACGTCGCATTGTGCGCGTGTCAGCTTGATGAAGTCCCACGCATCCAATGTGAGCAGCGTCAGGGGGACGACCTCCATGGCGGAGAACGTGGCCCCCAGGGCCATGGCCATGTTCGATTGTCCGGTCCAATACCAGTGGTGGGCGGTCCCGATGATCCCGCTGCCCAAAAAAAGAATGGCGTCTAGGTACACGACCCGAGCTGCCGTGAGGCGGGACACCAGGCCGAGTTGATAGAAGATAATGGCCACCATGACGGTGACGAAGAGCTCAAAAAATCCTTCCACCCAGAGGTGGATGATCCAGAAGCGCCAGGCGTCCACCACGGAGAAATGGCTGGTGCTGGCGAAGAACATGGCGGGCAGATAAAACAAGGGAATCGCCAATGCGGCATAGAGAAACAGAGAGGCTATCTCTCGACGGTCCGGATCTTGCCCGACCGGCTGAATCGCTCGGAAGAGCAGGACGAGCCAGATCACGAGCCCGACAACCAGGAGAACCTGCCAGGCCCGGCCGAGGTCCAGATATTCCCAGCCCTGGTGACCGAACCAAAACCAGAGGGGACCGAGCGCTTGCTGGAGCCCCAATTGTTCGCCGATCAAGCTGCCTACGACCACGAGGACCAGGGCGCCGAACAGGCAATTGACGCCCGCCGTTTGCCCTGCCGGCTCTTTTCCTCCCATGGCGGAGGCCAGGAACAGACCGCCTGCGACATAGGCGGTTGCGATCCAGAAGATGGCCAACTGCAGGTGCCAGGTTCGGAGGAGGTGGCTCGGCAGGTACCCTGACAAATCAATTCCGTAGAAGCTTCCAGGGTCTGTACGGTAATGTGCGGTGGCCCCTCCCACCAGCACCTGCGCTAAAAACAGTGCGGCTGCAAGGACGAAATACTTGAGCGTGGCGGCCTGGCTCTCGGTCCTCTTGCCAGGCAGCAAGCGAGGGTGGACGTGGCCGCGCGCTCCCTTCCAGCCGAGGTAGTCAAACTTGCCGAATGCAAACAACACGAGGCCTGTTCCGGCAAGCAGAGCCATGAGGCTGAGCGCGCTCCAGAGAATCGCATCCGTGGTCGGCCTGTTCCCGATCGAAGGGTCATAGGGGAAGTTATTGGTGTAGGAGTGGGATTCGCCCGGACGAATGGCGACCGAAGCCCAGGCGGTCCAGGCGAAAAACGCCGTGAGTTGCCGCAATTCGTCGGGATCCGCGACGTACTTGGCGGGCAGGCCTGCGTTCCCGGTCGGTCGGGAGAAGTAGCTCGTCCATCCAAGGACTTGCTCCCAATACGACGCGACTTCAGGCTCCGTGAAGGCCAGCGTCCGAGTCTGGCGGTCATAGCGGTTCTGCTTGAGCAAGAGGCGGACTTCGCCGTCCAGGGCCTGCCGGTTAGCCGCCGTAAGCGACTCCCATCCGCGGTTGAACCGCTGCCTCGCCAGCAGTTCTGCCGCCTCTAATGCGAGGCTGTGCAGGTAGGCCGCGGAAAAATCAGGCCCCAGGTAGGCCCCGTGGCCCCAGATCGTTCCGTTCTCCATCAGCCCATACTTCAGAAAGACCTGTTGGCCTGCGAGAATGTCACCTCGCGTGAAGATGGTTTCACCGGACGGACTCACCACCCGTTCGGGAATCGGGGGAGCGTCGGAATAGGTCGTGGTCGTCAGCCATATCAAGACGGCGAATCCCGCCGCCATGGTCAGGATCGCCGCGTGCCTCCACCAGGGAGAAAGAGTGTCTCGTTCTTCCACGACGCTCCCGTCAGGTGAGCGCGGCGGGGCTTTTCCTGGCGTCCTCATTGCTCGCGCAAGAACCGTGGCTGGTCCCGGACCGAGACCATCCTGATCAGGTCTCGCACGGACACGATGCCCACGATCTTCCGGTTCTCCGTCACCGTCAGATGACGGACGCCTTTTTCGGCCATGAGCTCGCTCGCGTCGTGAACCGTGCGGTTGATGTCGATGGCGATCACCGGATGGGTCATCACCGAGCCGACGTTGGTGAGGCCGGGGTCCAGGTCGCGGGCCAGCGCTTTTCGAACGAGATCGCTTTCGGTCACGATGCCGACCGTCTCTCCGCGTTGGGCGACCAGGAGCGAGCCGATGCGTCTTGACGCCATTCGCTGTGCGGCAACCAGAAGCGTCGCCTCACGGTCAATCGTCTCGAGGGTGGTCCGCATGAGCACGCCGAGCGGCCGGTAGACGTCTTCGAGGGCGCGGACCGGGCCGCCGTCCGCGTTGACGAAGTGTCGTGCCAGGTCCCGAACCGAGATGAGCCCGACGACGGTGCCGCCGTCCGACACGCAGAGATGCCGGATCTGGTTGCGTTCCATGAAGTGGCTGGCATCCAGCATGGGCCGGTCAGGGGCGATCGTCAGCAAGGGGCTGGCCATTACCCGGGCTACTCTGGTCTGCGACGCGATGAGCGATTGCGCGATCACCTTGCGAACGAGGTCCGCCTCGGTGACGATCCCCGTGATCTTGCGGTTCCCTCCGCCGGCCTCGACCGATTCCACCAGTACGGACCCGATGCGTCTGGCGCTCATCCGGGCGGCAGCGGCTACGACGGGGTCGTCCTGGGCGACGACTTCCAGGTCCCGGTGCATGAAATGCTCAACCGTGTCCTCTGACTGTGCCGGCATGGTTACCCCCTTCATGATCCCGGTATGCGGGTGCACCGTCAGCGTCTATCAGGCCGGGCCTATATGATCCCCGGGAGGGGCGGCTCACACCCCTCTCTCAAGGCCTCTCGGAAAGCCGGTCAGGACCAACGGCGCCCCTTCGCTCACAACCACCGTGTCCTCGACCCGGACGCCCCAGGGACCGGTGTAGAGGCCGCAATTCCCCACGGCCAGCACGACGTTGGACTCCAACGGCTTCGGCCCCTTTTCGCCGTGGAAGAAGGCGTGACCGGCCGGCAAGGGCGCCTCTTCGAACTCGATGCCCACGCCATGAATGGGCGGTCCAAAAATGTGCTCGCCGTGCCCCGCCTCCTTCAGCATGCTGTGCAGGGTCCGCTCTAGCTCGATCATTTCGACGCCGGCCTTGACCCTGGCGATCGCGGCTTGTTGAGCTGTCAGATAGAGGTCGTAGGCGGCCTGTTGCCCTTTGGTCGGCTTGCCCAGGCAGACGGTGCGGCACAGGTCCGCGCTGTAGCCGTTGACGATGGGGTGGAGGTCGATCATCACCAGGTCGCCGGCTTCCAGTCGACGATGCGACGGAAGGCCGTGCGCGATGTTCGTGCGCAGCCCCGACGCAACGTAGGTCCGCCAGAACCCCTCGGCGCCGTCCTGTCGCATGGCATATTCAGCCTCCGCCGCAATCTGGCTTTCGGTGAGGCCTGGTTTGACGGCGGCCACGGCCGCGCTCATGCCCGCATCGGCCGCATGCGCCGCGGCTCGGATGCGCTCGATTTCTTGGGGGTCCTTCACGAGCCGAAGCTCGGAGAGGAGCGGGGTCGCGTCGCCGACCGTCACCGCCTCAGGCTTGGCGTGGGGATGGGTGAGCATGCGCATCATGGACTGGGTGAGGAAGGAATACTCAAGCCCAACCTCGCCCCGGCTGATGCCGAACTGCTCGAAGTGGCGGGCGATGGAGTGGATCATGCCCACCTCATCCGCAAAACCGACGAGGTGGTCGTAGTGAGCGAACTGCCTCACGTCCGCGACGTCCGTCATGGGGACTCCGAGGGCGACCTGTCCGCCCTGCGTGATCAGGGCGTAGGCGCAGAGGCGCCCGTCGCCCGTCAGGTAAAACATGTTGGCCGGCTTGGTCAGGAGCAGCGCGTCAAGCCCGGCCGCTTTCATCAGACGGCTGCATCGTTCCAGCCGTTCCTTACAGGGATGCGCGTTCATGTCAGTGCCCTTTCTCATCTCGACGCCGTGACCTCTCCATCCTTGACCGAATCGTCGTCTAAGCGATAGCCGGCTCTGGCTAGCACACGGCGCGCCACGTTCATGACGTGGGAGTCGTCGGATAGCGGGGAGACGGCAACATCGGACGCGGCGCGCAGCCGGGCAAGGAGGGCATCGGCCTCAGAGCCGGCCAACTGCTCGCAGGTCTCATAGAGACCGCCAGGCCCTTCTTCAAGCTGGTTGTGGGCGGCGAGGATCGCGCGGAGCGCGGCAAGGATGGGCGGCCTCGGCGTGAGCATGAGCAGCGCCGCAAGCGCGCCGTGGTCGAGCCGGAGCTTCGCAGCGATGGGGAGAGGCTCGCCGTCGCGCAGGCACTGGGCTTCCGGCAGCAAGATTTTTTCCTCCATCCCGATATGCTTAAGCAGGCCGGCGCGGAACTGGTCATAGGTCGCGCGGTCAATCTTGTCGGGCGAGGCGACGGCGCGTTGAAGCAGAGCGTCGAGACGAACATGGTCGTCGGCAAGAAAGCGGGAAAGGGGGCCGAACTTGTGAACTGGCGCAAAGGCGGTCGGCATGCCATAGCTCCTTGACGATCTTCAGGGATGGCCGAGCTGATTCTGCTATCTCTTCATGTGGTCCAAGAGGCAAAGCTTGGGCCAGCGGGGAGGGGGCAAGGGCGTGGAAAAAGTTCAGCAAAACCGATCTGTTGGCTTCCCGCGCAGATCTTAAGCCCACCCGAACAGAGGAAGAAAGGGAATCCTGCTACAGTCGAGCGCACTTATGATGGAGCGGAAAGCCACAGGC
>CAZKHY010000015.1:37656-38237 GCA_964552455.1 uncultured Nitrospira sp. | reverse complement strand
CTGGCGGAGTACCCTAATCTAAATTATCTACAAAGTCAACCGGGTCGGACGACTCCCTTTACCGGGCCTCCCCGAGGCTCCGCTCGTAGAGGAGCACTTTCCAGCCGTCCTCTTCACTCAGAAATTGCCCGACGATGGGAAGCATCCCGGTGCCGGGGACCTTCCCGGACTGGCCCAAACTGCCGTTTTTCAGCACCCACATCATCTCCCCCGGCGTCCGCACCTTGTTGAACGCGGGGTTGGAGAAGTTGCGCGGCTGGATCGGAAGGACCTTCGCCGCGCCGCCGTCCCCCTTGCCCTCGGGACCATGGCATTGAAAGCAGGTGCCCCGACCCAGAAAGATCGCTTTGCCTTCGGCCAGAATCTCCGGGGTGGGAGCAAAGGGCGGCTTCAACGCCTTGGCGGCGGGCAGTTCCGGTGCCGGCACGCGCGGCACTTTAATGTCGAATTCCCCCCCGGCCTGACCGTAGCCGGAGGGGTCGGCGGCAAGACCCTGGCTGGATATAAAGGCAAGGATGACGCCAACGGACAGGAACAGAGCCGAACGCTTCATGATACCTCCATACCACGCTTGCGTGAAC
>CAZKHY010000015.1:0-37556 GCA_964552455.1 uncultured Nitrospira sp. | reverse complement strand
CCGGCACTTCGATCAGATGTGCCGGGAGAAGTTTTTTGCCTCCAGTGATCCTAATGTCGTACTTCGTGTGAACCGCCGCGTTCGATCACGTCGCGGCGGAGAGTTACTTTGCCTCCAGTGGGCTTCGATTCCAAAAAATCACGCTTGCGTGAACCCGGCACTTCGATCAGATGTGCCGGGAGAAGTTTTTTGCCTCCAGTGATCCTAATACCGTACTTCGTGTGAACCGCCATACCAAGCTTTGCTTGAACCGCTCACTTCGATCAGATGTGAGCGGATAGTTACTTTGCTGCAAGTGTTCTCGATCGCATCACGGCGGAGAGTTCGTTTGCCTCCAGCAGGTGTCTTGTTCGTCTCTCCGCCCGGCGGGGCGCGAGTCTACCATAGGCCACAGGGCAGGGCAATCGTTCGCAGGACGGGCTGTCCGCTGTGAGGGCTCGGGGTTTGTGCTAGAATGCGCCTCGCATGGGCCCCGGCTCGACGGTGCGAGCCTCGTCCCTAATCCGAGAGTTTGGGCGCAATGTCCTTTGATGAAAGAAAACTGGGCAAGTACCAGGCCGGCATGCATCGGCGGATCGACGACCTCCGCCGGAAAACCGAGGACAGCCTGGACTTCGCCATGGATCACATGATGCAGGACCGAGTCGACACCTATTTTCGGATTGAAGAGGGGCTGGAAGAGATCGACCGGATGCTGGGATTGATCGAAGAGGAACTGGGACAGATTCACGACCTTTCCGGCGCGCTCCGGCTGGATTCCCGCCTGGAGTTCGTGGAAGACCGGTTCGAGGAGTTCGACAGCGAAGTCAGGCAGCGGCCCCGGCGCAGGCGGCGAAGGATCAACTTCGCGGATTTTTTCAAGGCGACCGGGGGAGGGGGGGAGGCTCCGACCGCACGCGGCGAAATCAACAGCGTCTCGGAGGCCTTTGCGGTGCTCGGCTTGGAATATGGGAGTTCCATGTCCGCGATCACCGCCGCGTTCCGGCAGCGGGCCAAGGCACTGCACCCGGACGCGCGGAAAGGGGATCGCAGCTCCGAACCGGAGTTGCGTCGCATCATCGAGGCCTACCAATATCTCAAGGAAAACGTTACAATTGTCATGGCTGACCGCCCTCGTCATTCAGGTTTCAACGGCCAGCCATCGGAATGAGCACCGACCAGTGAGCCTCCCGACGATCCAGTACATCGCCGACCCAGCCGGCCTGCAGACCCTCTGCCGACAGCTTCGCGAGAAGGAGCGGTTTGCGCTCGACACGGAGTTCGTGGGCGAGGACAGTTTTGTGCCGCGCCTCGAGCTCATCCAGGTGGCGGCGGACGGTCTCTGTGCCGCCATCGACTTCCCGGCGATCGGGTCCCTGGACCACTTCGCGGACCTGCTGCACAACCCCCGGATCGAGAAAGTCGTCCATGCCGGGCGGCAGGATTTGGAACTGTTCTACACCCACACGGGACAAGTCCCGGCCCCCATTTTTGACACCCAGATGGCCGCCGCCATGGTCGGCTATGGGACGCAAGTGGCATACGCCAACCTGGTCCAGCGCATCCTCGGGACCAAGCTGGAGAAGTCCTACACCCTCTCGAACTGGAGCCAGCGTCCTTTGAGCAGCGAGCAGATCGCCTATGCGCTGGAAGACGTGCAATTTCTTCTGCCTGTCTATGAGCACCTGCATGAGAGGCTGGAGTCGCTGGGCCGGCTGAGCTGGATCGAGGAAGAGTTCGCGCGGCTGAACTCCAGGTTGGGAGAGGGCCAGCAAGAAGCCCGGCTGCGCTATCAGCGGATTCGCGGCTGGGACAACCTGAGGCCCAGATCGGCGGCCGTGCTCAGAGAGTTGGCGGCCTGGCGGGAAGAAGAGGCCCGGCGGCGGAATGTGCCGCGAGGACGCGTCGTGCGCGATGAAGTTCTGCTGGAACTGGCCCGCCGCACGCCGTCGACCTCGGCTCTTCTGAGAGCCACGCGGGGCCTCCATCCCTCCGAGGTCGATCGGAAGGGGGAGGCCATCCTGGCAGCCATCAGGGCCGGTCTGGCCCTGCCGAAGTCCGACTGGCCGGAGATCCCCCGTGCGGCCAAGCCCGAGCCGGAGACGGCCGGTCTCGCGGACCTTCTGCAGGCGGTGCTCAAGGCTCGCGCGCTGGAAATGGACATCGCCCCAAGTCTGCTGGCCAGTTCGGCGGACCTCCAGGCCCTGGTCGAAGCGAGGGAAGACCGGTCCACCCTGGACATCCCGATTCTCCAGGGGTGGCGGCGGGAATTGGCAGGCGAAACCCTGCTGGACGTGCTGGAAGGAAAGATTTCGATCTGTACCGATCCCAGGAACGGGAAGCTCCGACTGATGCCGGCCTCCGAGTGACAACCGGCTCACGGCCGCCAGCACACCGAATGCTGAAAGCTGACGGCTATGGGCTTCCTGGAAGCAGGCGCTTGACGGTCTCGGCCGGCCTGGCCAGGATCACCGTTTCCCCCTTCTCCACGATCGGCCGTTGGATCAGGTCCGGGTGCTTGAGCATGAGATCGATCAACTCGTCTTCAGTGTGAGCTGACCCAGCCAGTTTCAACCGCTTGTAGACATCCTCTTTGGTTCGCAGGATATCCCTGGCCTTGAGGCCCCCTTTCTTCAGCAACTCCTTGAGCTGCGCCTTGGTAAACGGGTGTTCATAGTAGTTCACCGCCTGGTACGGCTGTCCGCTGGCCTCCACTAACTTGATCGCCTCGCGGCAGGTGCTGCAGGTCGGCTTCTGATAAATCGTCAGCTTCGCCATCGTGTTCCCATTTCCTCCCCATGGTTGTTTGTCGCCCATCCCGCGTCTTGCCCGCGTCTTGACGTTCTTTTTGCCTGCATGTTACAAGCAGGCACAGAACCGCTGTCATTACATATCCGAGGTCGTCATTAGGACCGCACGCTCATGCCGATGGCAGGAACCAGTTCGAGCGGCAGTTTTGCCCTGGCCACCGCTTCCCAGCGGACCCTCAAGGCTTTGCGGACGAAGCGGAAGGGCCAGCCGGTCTTCGTGGTGGGACACGTGCCGGAGCGAAAGGGGCAGGAGGCCGTCTTCGAAGTGTTCAACGAACGGCTGGCCGTCGTCAAATTCGGCGATGGGGTGTTTTTGGGCTACGACCCGGCGGAACTGTTGCTGCCCACCGACATTGACGAGAAGGGCGTGGCGTATTTCGAGATCAGGCAATGTCACCGGTGTGAGCAGTATTTCCCGCTGACGGCCGAAGAAGCGGAGGCCGAAGAAGAGCGGGCGGCATGTCCGGACTGCGCCTCCTAGGATCGCGGGGTCAGCTTCCAGTATGCGGTGTTGGCACTGGACACCGAAAAATTTTCCTCAGTCCACGAGCGGTGCAAATTCCAAGGCCTTCTTGATCAGACAGTCCCCGGCGATGCTCTGGAGAGCCATGGGGAGCATGCCCGCATCCAACACCTTCACGGATACGACCCGATAGCCCTCCTGGTTCTTCCAGGCTTCGACCCGCAAGGAATGGCAGATTTCCAGCTTTTTCCAGACCAGATTCTCAAGAATCGGTTCGGTCGGAATCAGGGACGCTTCGACGGCCGGGCCGCCGGTCGAGACTTGAGCCGTGACCTGTTTCTTGTCTTTCGAGACCTTCGTGACGACGGCAAACACGACCAGGGGATCTTCCTGCGACAAAGCCGGGCCCAAGGAAAGCAGCGTCAGCAGAACCCCCATGATTCCGACGACTCCGAACCGTTGCATGCTCTTCATGGGTTTTCCCCATTCGGTTGTGCGGGCTGCCGGTCACGGCCTCGTGTCTGCGAAAGATCCGAGGCCGGCTTCGTTTTCTCGACGCCTTGAGGCTGTGGCAACCCGGTTCCTCCATGGCTGAGGGCGCTCGTCCCGACCATTTTGCCGGACCCGACGGTTTGCCGAGGACCGGGGAGGGGCGCGACCGGTTCGCGAGCCCCGCGCCAGACGGCCAGTCCTCCCGCCACCGACGCCACGACTCCCAGCACCAGCATCGCCACGAGCGTTCGTCGCATAAAACCAGTATGCCGAAGAGGATAAGATCTTTTCAAGTCGGTTCCGTTCTTGACTCGCATGATTGAGGGCCCCTATGATCTTCGCGGACCTCTCGCAGGGAGCGACCTGATGGAATACAGGGAATTAGGCAGCACCGGCCTTCAGGCCTCGGTCATCGGCCTGGGCACCTGGGTCATGGGAGGCTGGATGTGGGGCGGCGCCGAAGACCGCGACTCCCTCGCCGCGATCAGACGGGCGATCGAGTTGGGCGTCAACCTCATCGATACGGCCCCAATCTACGGGCACGGGCGGTCGGAGGAACTGGTCGGGCAGGCCGTGGCCGAGTCCGGCCGGCGCCAGCAATTAATCCTGGCCACCAAGGCCGGGCTGGAGTGGAACAAGGAGAAGACCAAGGTCTGGCGCAATTCCAGCCCCTCCCGCATCGCGTACGCAGTCGAGGAGAGCCTCAAGCGGCTCCGTACCGACTTCATCGACATCTACCAGGTCCATTGGCCTGATCCCGGCATCCCTTTCGAACACACGATGGACGCCCTGCTGCAGGTGCAACGGCAGGGGAAAATCCGCTTCATCGGCCTCAGCAACTTCAGTCCTGCGCAAATCGACCGCTGCGTGAAGGTGGGACCGGTACAGGTCCTGCAGCCCCCCTACAATCTGTTGGAGCGAGGCGCCGAACGAGAGGGGGTGCTGCGCTACTGCCAGGAGCATCGCATCGGCACGCTCATCTATGGTCCTCTGTGCCGGGGACTCCTCTCCGGCAAGTACCGGGGCGATGAAACCTTCACGCCGGACGATGTGCGAGCAATGGACCCGAAGTTCCAGGGGAAACGGTTCCGTTCCTACGTCGCCTGCGTGGACCGTTTGAAGGATGTGGCGACGCGTCATCACAAGACGGTCGGCCAGTTGGCGATCCGCTGGTGCCTGGATCAACCGGGCGTCACGGTGGCGCTCTGCGGGGCGCGACGGCCCGACCAGATCGAAGAAAGTGCAGGCGCGGCAGGCTGGTCTGTGCCGTTGGGGGATCAAGAGGCCATCAACCGGCTGGTCGAGCAGGCCATTCCCGAGCCGGTCGGCCCGGAGTTCATGGGGCCGCCGTAACAACTCAAGACGTCAGCTATCAGCGTCCAGCTTTCAGTCTTGGCTCCCTGCTGATGGCTGACAGCCGCTTTCAAGGAGTTTGAACGATGCCGCATGATTTCATGCCGGGTCTGGCGGGGGTGCCTGCGGCCAAGTCCGCGATCAGCGACGTGGACGGCGGGCGGGGCATTCTGGAATACCGGGGCATCCGGATCGAAGACCTCTGCGCCAAGTCCTCGTTTGTGGAGACGGCCTACCTCTTGCTGTTCGGCCGCCTGCCGACCAAGCCGGAATTGGCCCAGTTCGCCGCGGACATCACCCACCATCGCCGGATCAAGTACCGGATCGTGGAGTTGATCAAATGCTTGCCGGACCATGGTCACCCGATGGACGCCCTGCAGGCCGCCGTGGCGGCGCTGGGCATGTTCTATCCGGGACGGAACGTCACGGATCAGGATAACAACTACTGGTCGGCCGTGCGGTTGATCGCCAAGCTGCCCACGATCGTGGCGGCCTATGCGCGGCTCCGCCGGGGGGACGACCAGATTCCGCCTCGCGATGATTTGAATTTCTGCGACAACTTCCTCTACATGCTTTCGGACAGGGTCCAGCCCAAGATCCTGGCCGATACGCTGGATGTCTGCCTGATCCTGCACGCGGAACACACGATGAACGCCTCGACGTTCACCGGGCTGGTGACCGCATCTACGCTGGCCGACCCCTACACGGTCGTCGCGTCCTCGATCGGGGCCTTGAAAGGCCCGCTGCATGGCGGAGCCAACGAGGAAGTGGTGCAGATGCTGAGGGAGATCGGCTCGCCGGCTCGCGTGCGGCCTTACCTGGAAGACAAGCTGAAACACAAGCAGAAGATCATGGGACTGGGGCACCGGGTTTATAAAGTCAAGGACCCGCGGGCCACCATTCTCCAAAAACTCTGCGGACGGCTCTTCAAGGAATGTGGGACCTCGCCCCTCTATGACGTGGCTCTGGAGGTGGAACGGGTTTCAGCGGAACTCCTGGGGGAGAAGAACGTTTATCCCAACGTGGATTTCTATTCCGGGATCGTGTACGACAAAATGGGACTCGACGTCGACTTCTTCACCCCGATCTTCGCCATGGCGCGGGTGGCCGGCTGGCTGGCCCACTGGTTCGAACAGCTCCGTGAGAACAAGCTCTTCCGGCCCGACCAGATCTACGAGGGGGCGCACAACCGGCCCTACGTGCCGATAGAAGATCGGTGACCCAGCCCGCTGCACCATCAAGCCGGATTCAACCCCGCGAGACCGGCGGCTCTGCGATCAACCGACTGAAACTCCACAGAACGAACGCCGCCAGGGAGACGATGCGCCAATCACGCCAACGGCGACCAGTCCGCTCATAGACATCCCCGCACCGGCTGGCGAACAGACGATTGAGCGCGGGCCCTTGTCAGGGCGTTTTCCCTAAGCTTCGTGACGCCGTTCGACGTTGAGAACCGGCAGGTCGCGGCGAACCTGCCGCGACCTCGACCGGCCGCAGACGTTTCAAGGGGGCTCCTTTTCCTGCCCACGCCGCTACTCTTCCCTCATCACCAGTTCCCACGCCAGTTCATCCTGGTCATAACGCAGAACATAGTTGTGGCCGTCGCTTGCGCGCAGCTTGAAGAACGCATGCCGTTCCGTGTACCAGCGGGCGATGATCTCCCGCACCTCATGCCGCACGCCTTTCAGGATGAACGCGCGCGGGGTCTCCTCGCCCTTATAGCCCGCATAGGCCTCGACCGACACATTGCTGTCGTGAGCGGTCCTGTCTCGTCGTTCGGCCACGGTTCCTCCAGGCAGGCACGATAGCGGGCGGTGGCGGTCCTGTCAACGGCGGGCATGCCTTGTGCCTCCGAGCATGACGGCTACGATGCCGCCGTTTCAAGCGAGAGTTCGTGACTCCGCAGCGGCTGGCCTCAACGGTTTTTCGCCCCCTTGCACATAGCCGGTCCCAAAAAGAACGCGGCCCAGGAAGACGACCATGCTAAGTAGGCGATGATTTTGACAATTCTTAGACCTCTGTGCTAGATTCGCGGGACTTTTCGTAAGTAGGCTGACAGCAGGGTCGCACTCATAACCTCATAGAGGAAGGACAGTCGGGTGATGGCGGTATCCGGCAATCAACAAACCCATCTCATCATTGTCATCGGAGCGGGACCGGCCGGTATGGCACTGACCAATTTGATGGCCAAGGCCGGCCATGAAGTGGTGATTCTGAACCGCGACATCAAGTTCGGCGGGCTGGCCGAGTATGGGATCTTTCCGAACAAGCTGAAACTGCGCGGCGGGCTGCGGAAGACCTATTGGGAAATCCTGGAGCGCCCCAACGTCCATTATTTCGGGAACGTATCCGTGGGGAGCAGCAAGGACCTGACGGTCGAGGAGCTGCGCAACCTGGGGGCCAGCGCGCTGGTCTTTGCCACGGGGGCCCAGGGCACCAAGACGATCGGGGTGGAAGGGGATTCAGCGATCGGGGTCTATCATGCCAAAGACGTGGTCTACCACTTCAACCGGCTCCCGGGCTTTGCGGAACGCCCCTTCGAGATGGGCCGCCGGGTGGCGGTCATCGGGGTCGGCGACGTGATGGTCGACATCGCCCACTGGCTGGTGCGGTACAAGCAGGTGGAACAGGTGACGGCGATCGCCAGGCGCGGGCCGCTGGAACGGAAGTACAACCCCAAGGAGATTCGCGCTGTCTGTGCCTGCATCGACCAGGAGGCCCTGGCCAAGGAGTTTGCCCGCATCCGTCCTCGCCTGGAAGCGGTGGGGCAAAACCCGGACGAGATCTTCAAGAGCATGACGGACGAATTTACCAAGTGCGAACCCCTGAAAACCTCCTCCATGATGGGATTCCGGTTCCTGGCCTCTCCGCGCCGCGTGTTGACGGACGGGCAAAACCGGGTCCGCGCGATCGAGATCGAGGAGACCAGACTGGAACCCAAGGGGCAGGACATGGCGGCGGTCGGGCTCAGGCAGCATTACGAGTTCCCCTGCGACAGCGTGGTCTTTGCCGTGGGAGACCGGGTGGACGACACCATCGGCTTGCCGTACAAGAACGGCGTCTTCGTCACCAACCCCAACAAAACCAGCAACGAGCCGGATGACGCGCTGTTCCAGGCCTACGACGAAGCCTCCGGAAAGGTCATCGAAGGGGTCTTCCTGACCGGCTGGGCGCGGAAGGCCAGCGAGGGGCTGGTGGGAGTCGCCAAGCGGGACGGGGAATGGTGCGCCGAGGTCGTGAGCCGTTATCTGGAGACCCGGTCGCCCCGGGACCGAAGCCTGGTCGACGGGGTTCTGCGCGGGCTCCGGAGTCTGTTCGAGGAGCGAAAGGTCCAGGTCATCGACAGCGCCACGCTCCGCCTGCTCGAACAGGCGGAAAAGGAACACGGCACATCCAACGACTGCATCGGCGAGTTCAAGTTTCGGTCCAACCAGGAGATGCTGGCCCAGATCCAGCGCCTGCGGGCGGGAGTCAAGATGTCCGCCGGCCGCTAGCCTTCTCCCCACTTCAGTTTTCTTCTGATCACGTCGTAGTAGGTATGGTCCGGGAACCGGATGAGCCGCGTCTGGTGCTCGGAGACGCGGATCGCCACCGTATCCCCCTGGGTCATGGCGATCCCGACCTGTCCGTCGAACGTGGTCATGGCTCCTTCATCCTGGCTCGTCAAGGTCACCTCCAGCGTCGCGCTGCCGGGCACCAGCAGCGGGCGGTGGGTCAGCGTGTGCGGACAGATCGGCGTGAGGATCAGGGCCTGGACGGAGGGGGTGATGATCGGCCCGCCGGCGGACAGCGAATAGGCGGTGGAGCCGGTGGGGGTGGAGACGATCAGCCCGTCCCCTCGGAGATTGGTGACGAACTTCCCGTCGATCGAAATCTGAATTTCCACCATCCGGGAGAGCGTGCCCTTGCTCACGACCACGTCGTTCAGGACGGTGGCCTGCGCCACGTGTTCCCCATGGCGGTGAATCTGGGCCCGGAGCATCAGCCGCTCGTCCAGGATGAACTCCTGCGTGAAGACCTTCTCAAGCGCCGGGTAGAGATGCTCCAGGCTCACCTCGGTCAGGAACCCGAGCCCGCCCATGTTGACGCCCAGGATCGGGATGCCGCGCTCCTCCACGAGTCGGGCGGCGTTGAGCATGGTCCCATCCCCGCCCAGCACGATCACAAGGTCGGCCAGGGCGGCGATGTCGGTTTTCTTGTGGGTGGCCGGCTCGCCGAGCAGGGCGGCGATCTTCCCGTCGAAGACCACGTCCTTCTGGCGCTCCCGCAGCCACGCCACGAGGTTTTTGAGGGTGTGCGTGACGTCGGGAAATTTGGGCTTCGTCAGGATGCCGATGCTTTGCACGGTCCTCTGGTCTCTGGATCCCACGGCCACGTTCTCGCGCGCGAACGCTGATGGACGGAAGTGAAGGGGAGACGCCGGTGAAAGTGGGGTCGGATTGTATCGGGAGGCCGGCTTGGTTGTCAATTTGGTTGTCAATGAATGGCCCCCAACAGTCTCGAATCGATCCGGACGACGGTCGTCCCCGCGGGAACGGCTGGACGCTTCGCCGGAATTGGCTGGAGATGAGCCGGTTGGCCGTCAACGGGGCTTGACAGAACCGGGACCTGCCGATAGAATTACGACAGATTTTTCCACGGGTTTTCGCGCTTCGCGTGGATCCCACGGCGAACCAGGCGAACCAAAGGAGGAAGGATGTTCGAACGATTCACGGATAAGGGTCGCAAGATCATCATCCTGGCCAGGGAAGAGGCCGAGCGTCACCAGAACGACTATCTCGGCACGGAGCATCTGGTCTTGGCTATCCTCCGTGAGTCGGACGGGATCGCCCTCATGATCATCAAGAAGATGGGGCTGTCCACCGAGCAGATTCGCCTCGAGATCGAGCGGAACCTGCCGGGCGGCGGCACCACGATGACCTTCGGGGAGATCCCCTTCAGCCCCCGCGTCAAGAAGGTGATCGAGTACGGCGTGGAAGAGGCGCGCCTGCTCGGCCACAACCACATCGGAAGCGAACACCTGCTGCTCGGGCTCCTGCGTGAGGAGGAAGGCATCGGCGGCAAGATCCTCCGAAGCCTGGGGGCCAACCTCCTAACCGCCCGGCAGTTGACCGTGACCTTCCTGCGCAAGTCCGCCCCGCGCGAACGGGACCGCAAGAGCAACACGCCGGCCCTCGACGAGTTCGGCCGCGACCTGACGCAACTGGCTCAGGACGGCCAACTGGACCCGGTGATCGGCCGGTCCGACGAAATCGAGCGGGTGCTGCAGATTCTCAGCCGTCGGACGAAAAACAACCCCGTGCTCATCGGCGAATCGGGCGTGGGCAAGACCGCGATCGTCGAAGGGCTGGCCCAGCGCATCGTGATGTCGGAAGTGCCGGACAATCTCCTGTCCCGCCGGGTCATCGCGCTGGACCTGGGCTCGCTGGTGGCCGGCACCAAATACCGCGGCCAGTTCGAGGAGCGGCTGAAGGTCGTGATGAAGGAGATCGTGCAGGCGGGCAACATCATCATCTTCATCGACGAGCTGCACACGCTCGTGGGAGCCGGCGCCGCGGAAGGATCGATCGACGCCTCGAACATGCTCAAGCCGGCCCTGTCCCGCGGGGAGATCCAGTGCATCGGCGCCACCACGCTGGACGAATACCGGAAGCACATCGAGAAGGACGGCGCGTTGAAACGGCGGTTCCAGCCGATCTACGTCCAGCCGCCCAGCATCGAGGAGACGGTCCGGATCATTCAGGGGCTCCGGGACCGGTACGAAGAGCACCATGGGGTGGAGATCACCGAGGAAGCCATCACGGAAGCGGTCAAGCTGTCGGACCGCTACATCACCGATCGGTTCCTGCCGGACAAGGCGATCGACCTGATCGACGAGACCGGCTCGCGCGCCAAGCTCCAGACTTACGCCCTGCCCGGCGAGCTGAAGGCGCTGGAGCAGGAGCTCAAGAAGGTCTCCCGCGAGAAGGAACTGGCGATCTCGCTCCAGAACTTCGAGGAAGCCGTCAAGTTCCGGGAGGAGGAAGAACGGCTGCGCAAGCTGCTCGACGAGTCCAAGCGGGAATGGAAGAAGAACCAGGAGAAGAACAAGCCGGTCATCACGAAGGAAGACGTGGCCTACGTGGTCTCGAAAATGACCGGCATCCCCTTGTTCAAGCTGGAGGAGGAAGAGTCCAGCAAGCTCCTGCACATGGAGGACTACCTGCACAAACGGATCGTGGGACAGGAAGAAGCCATCTCGGCGGTTTGCCGGGCCATCCGCCGTTCCCGGGCCGGGCTGAAGGAAACCAAGAAACCGATCGGCTCCTTCATTTTCCTGGGACCGACCGGGGTCGGGAAGACCGAGCTGGCCAGGGCTCTGGCCGAGTTCCTCTTCAACTCCGAAGACGCGTTGATCCGCATCGACATGTCGGAGTACCAGGAGAAGTTCACCAGCTCCCGCCTGTTCGGCGCCCCTCCCGGCTACGTGGGCTACGAGGAAGGCGGCCAGCTGACCGAAAAGGTCCGCCGGCGGCCTTACTCGGTCGTGCTGTTCGACGAGATCGAGAAGGCGCATCCGGATATTTTCAACGTGATGCTGCAGGTGCTGGACGACGGGGTGCTGACGGACAGCCTGGGCCGCAAGGTTGACTTCAAGAACACGGTCGTGATCATGACGTCCAACCTGGGCACAAAGCTGATCCAGAAGGGCGTCTCGCTCGGGTTCCAGCAGGCGGAGGCCGAGCAGAACCGCCGCATCAAGGACGAAGTCCTGGCGGAGCTGCGGCGCTCCTTCAGCCCGGAGTTCCTGAACCGGATCGACGAGGTGGTGGTCTTCCATCAACTGGAAAAGGAGCACCTCTACAGCATCGTGGATATCCTGATCAAAGAGCTGAACGGGCGCCTGCTGGAGCGCGGGGTGCAGCTCGAGATCGGCGACGAAGTCAAGCAATGGCTGATCAAGGAAGGGTACCAGCCGTTGTACGGCGCGCGGCCGATGCGGCGGGCCATTCAAAAGAACATTGGCGACCCGCTTTCGGAGGAGCTCATCAAGGGCCGGTTCAAAGACGTACGCAAGATCAAGGTGGTGCTGAGGGACGATACTCCATCGTTCGTGGAAGAGGAGGCGATGGCAGAGGTCTGAGGACGTCATCCCTCGTGCAGCCTTCCTCACCGCGCCGAGCAGCATCTTGTCGTCACGGCCTCGCCATGGACAGTCGGGCGACCCTCGTGGAGTTCCCTCCGCGGGGGTCGTTCTGCATCAACCGGACGATCGCCTTCTTTTCAGCCGCTCCAGGAAAGAGCGCTCACGAAGCGGCGTGCGCCGACTCGGCGGCTCGCCTCCGTTGAATCACCTCCACCCGATGGCTGCCCATCAGTCGGACCCCCTTCAGGAACACCGACCGGCATGAACATGGCGCACTCCACAAGCTTGTCCCCCACGATCCTCGGGTTGGAAACCTCCTGCGACGAAACGGCCGCGGCCGTCCTGAACGGCGCGGGCCACATTGCCTCCAGCGTGCTCTATTCCCAGCACGACGTGCACGGGCGCTACGGAGGCATCGTGCCGGAATTGGCCGCGCGCCGTCACATTGAAACGGTGGAGGCGGTGGTCGTGGAAGCCATGCGACAGGCCGGGATCGATTGGCCCGATCTGCAGGCGGTGGCGGTGACCCAGGGGCCCGGCTTGGCCGGCGCGCTTCTGGTGGGCGTGAGCTTCGGCAAGGCTTTGGCCTATGCCCGGAACATTCCGCTGATCGGCGTTAATCACCTGGAGGGCCACATGGCGTCAGCCTGGCTCGACCAGCCGGATTTCCCGCTGCCCTGCGTGGTGCTGGTGGTATCCGGCGGACATACCCATCTCTACCGTGCGAACCGGGATTGGTCCTATGAGCCGATCGGACGGACCCTGGATGATGCGGCGGGCGAGGCGTTTGACAAGGCCGCCAAGATGCTGGGGCTGGGCTACCCCGGCGGTCCGGCCATCGACCGGCTGGCTGGCACGGGCAATCCACGCGCCGTTCGCTTCCCCCGTGCCTCGTTGAAAAAACGGGGCGCGCTGGACTTCAGCTTCAGCGGACTCAAGACCTCCTTGTTGTATTACCTGCGGGACCTTGACCGGACCGGCCGGTCCAGGCCGGTCGCGGATATTGCGGCCGGGTTTCAGGAGGCCATTGTCGACGTGCTGGTTGAGAAGGCCTTCGAGGCGGTCTCGCGACAGAGCGTCCGGGCCTTGGCCGTGGTGGGCGGGGTTTCCGCAAACAGCAGGCTCCGGGCGGTCCTGGCGGCTCGCGCGGCTGTGGCCGGCATCCGGCTCGCGCTGCCTCCGGCGGGCTATTCGACGGACAATGCCGCCATGATTGCAGCGGCGGGGCGGAGAGCCTATTTCCAAGACCGGTTCGCGTCCTGGGATCTGGAAGGCGACGCGGATCTGCCCGTGTCGGTCCTGGAGTTGGAACGATCGGGGCCCGTTTCTGCGGGATCGCGGAAGGCACGGCAACCAATTTCTCTGCAGCGAGGGTGACATTCCCACCGTCTACGGAAACATCACCGGCCTGAAAGCCAGTCAACTGGTGCGCCTGGAACACCTGTATCGCCGACGGGTGCCGGTGGACAAGGTTATCACGCCGGAGCTGGCCAGGGCCTGCACCGAGCTGTCCCAGGAAATCCGGTGCCAGATCGGGCTCCTGATCACCAGGCGCGGCGTCATCGAACAAGTGATCGTGGGCACCGGCCGGGAACTGTTCATCTCGGACTTGTCACGGTTCCGGCTGGGACGACGGTGGCTGCGGGGGCTCCGGTTGGTCCACACCCACCTTCAGAACGAACCGCTGACCCAGGACGACCTGACCGACCTGGCGTTGCTTCGCCTCGATCTGATCGCCGCCATCGGCGTGGGCATCGATGGACTGCCGGCCGACCTGTACCTGGCCCACATCCTGCCACCCACCCCCCAAGGCAAGGTTTCCGATGTCTGGGCGCCGCGTCCGTTCCACGCCTTTCAATTGGAATGCGACAAGTTCGTGGAGGCGCTTGAAGCCGAGCTGGCTCGTACGGCTGCCACCCACGCCGTGCGGGACGGGCAGGAATCCGCCCTCTTGATCAGCGCATCCAAACAATCCCGTGCCGACCAGGAGGAACGGCTGGAGGAATTGGCGGAGTTGGTCCGGTCGGATGGGATCACGGTGCTGGAGACCGTCGTCCAGCGGTCGCAGGAGATCCACCCCAAATATCTCTTGGGAAGCGGCAAACTGAAAGAAGTGGTCATCAAGGCCCTGCACCGCGGGGCCGACCTCCTCATTTTCGACCAGGACCTGACGCCGGCCCAGATCCGGGCCATTGCCGAAGTCACCGAGATGAAGGTCGTCGACCGCACGCAAGTGATCCTCGACATCTTCGCCCGCCGGGCCCACAGCCGGGAAGGAAAAGTCCAGGTGGAGCTGGCGCAGCTTCGGTATCTCCTGCCGCGCCTTTCCGGACGCAGCACCGCATTGTCCCGATTGGGCGGCGGGATCGGCGGGAGGGGACCGGGCGAAACCAAGCTGGAAACCGACCGGCGCCGCGTCCGGGACCGTATCGACCATCTCGAGCGCGAGCTGGTCCACATTGCCCGCCATCGCGACCAGCGCCGAGCCCGCCGGGCGCGCCACTTGCTGCCCGTCATCTCGATCGTCGGCTACACCAACGCCGGCAAGTCCACCCTGTTGAACGCCCTGACCGACAGCCACGTGCCCGCACAGGACCGTCCCTTCGAGACCCTCGATACGTCCAGCCGCCGGCTGCGGTTCCCTCGTGATCGCGAGGTGATCATTACGGATACGGTGGGATTCATCCGCGACCTGCCCAAGGCTCTCGTCGGCGCATTCCGCACCACCCTCGAGGAACTGCGGGATGCCGATCTCCTGTTGCATCTGGTGGACGCCAGCGCGAAAGATCCGGCCGCTCAGATGAACGCGGTGGAAGACATCCTGACCGAGCTCGACCTGGGGCAGATCCCCCGGCTGCTGGTCTTCAACAAGTGCGACCGGCTGCCGGTGGATGAGGCGGACCGCTTGTGCCGCCGCTACGGCGCGCTGGGCCTGTCCGCCCTGCGTCCCTCCACCCTGGCTCCCTTGGTCGACAGGCTGGCCCTCGCCCTGGCGGAGGTTCCTCGAAGCCTCGCGGGGTTCTCTCAGAGAACGTCCGAGCTGGCGTATCAGGGCGGAAGCGCCGTCGGCCGATCATGAACGCCGTGGCCACGATTCGACGCCCCCGCGCTCAGGCCGCCCGGCGAGTGGACGCAGGACCAAGCCTGGCCGCCAAGCGGCGGGTCGCACGGATCCTGAAGGCACTGGAGGAGGCCATGCCCAGCCCGCAGGTCGAGTTGGCCCATCAGAAACCGCTGGAGCTGCTGATCGCCACCATCCTGTCGGCCCAATGCACGGACCAGCGCGTAAACCAGGTGACGCCTCCCTTGTTCCGGCGCTATCGACGAGCGGAAGACTATGGGAACGCTGATCCGGCCGAGCTGGAAACCCTCATCAGGCCGACCGGTTTTTTCAAAAGCAAAGCCCGGCACATCATGGCCTGCGGAAAAGCGCTGGCCGAGCGGTTCGGAGGGCGGATTCCGGACAGCATGGACGCCCTCGTCACACTTCCCGGCGTGGGAAGAAAAACGGCCAACGTGATCCTGGGCGCCTGCTTTGGAAAGCCGGCCGTGGTCGTGGACACCCACGTGAAGCGGGTGGCGAACCGTCTGGGGCTGGCAGCCAGCGAGGACCCGGACAAGATCGAACGGTCGCTGCAGGGGTTGATTCCTCGCCGGTCCTGGACGGCCGGTGCGCAGCGGCTCCTCCTGCACGGGCGGTACGTCTGTCTGGCCAGGAAGCCCAAGTGCGAGCAATGTCCGATCTACGGAGACTGTGCCTGGAAAGGAAAGAAGCCGTGATGATCAGGAGCATGACCGGCTATGGCAGGCGCGAATCGGCCTGGGCGGGCGGATCGGTGACCGTCGAGGTCCGCTCGGTCAACCATCGTTTCTGCGAAGTCGTCGCGCGCCTGCCGCGCTGCTTGTCGGAACTGGAAGAAGACCTCAAGAAAACGGTCCAGAGTCGTTGCCAGCGGGGGCGGATCGAGTTGACGGTCGCTCTGTCAGGAGGAAAGGAAGGGGAGAAGCGGCTGAGTCTCGATCGTTCCCTTGCCCGACAGTACCAGCGCCTCCTCCGCGACCTTCAACGGGAGCTGCACCTCGGCGGAACCGTCGACCTGGCGTTGCTGGCCGGCTTCCGGGACATCCTGTTCGTCTCCGAGCAGCCGCTCGACAGCCCGCGGCTCAAACAGACCGTGAAGCGGCTTCTGACCGGAGCCCTGGCCGATCTGGACGCGATGCGGCGCCGGGAAGGCCAGGCCTTGGCGCGCGACGCCAAGGAGCGTCTGCGCGCCATCCGGGACGAGGCGGAGGCCGTCTCGGCCAGAGCCCCGCTGGTGGCGCAGGAAGCCTTCGGCCGGATGAAAGAGCGGGTCCAGAAACTGATCGGTTCGAGCCCGATTGACCAGGGCCGCCTGAGCCAGGAACTGGCTCAATATGCGGATCGATGCGACGTTTCCGAAGAACTGACCAGGCTGGGCTCGCACCTGACCCAGTTCGAGGAGGCGCTGAAGAGCCGGGAGCCGGTGGGACGGACGCTGGATTTCCTCCTCCAGGAGATGGGCCGCGAAGTCAACACGACCGGCTCCAAGGCCAACGACGCCGAGATCGCCGCCCGCGTGGTCCGGATCAAGGGGGAACTGGAAAAGATCCGCGAGCAGGTCCAGAATATCGAATGACGCTGTACCTGGGATTTTCCGCTGTGATAGGATGATGGGGATGTTGCAGGAGTCGATGGAACGGAGAGGGTTGCTGTTCGTAGTCTCAGCGCCGTCAGGCGCCGGCAAGACGACTCTGTGCAAGGAGATCGTGTCGATCGTGCCGGGCCTGCAGCACTCGATTTCCTATACGACGCGCAAGCCCCGCCCGGGAGAAGTGCCAGGCCGGGACTATTTCTTCGTCGAGGAGCGCCAGTTCCAGGACATGATCCAGCGGAACGAGTTCGCCGAATGGGCGCCGGTGTACGGGCACCTCTACGGCACGCCCCGCCAGGCCCTGACCGAGATGATGGAGAAGGGCATCGACGTCCTGCTGGAAATCGACTCCCAGGGGGCCATCCAGATCAAGAAGCGGTTCGACGACGCCGTCTACATCTACATCATGCCTCCCTCCATCGAGGCCCTGCGATTGCGGCTCCAGCATCGCGCGGGGGACTCTCCGGAGGAAATCCAGCGGCGGCTCCAGAAGGCCCGCGAGGAGGTCTGGAGCTACCGGGAATACTACTATATCGTGCGGAACGACGATATGAAGCAGGCCCTCAAGGAACTGGAAGCCATCATCCTGGCCGAACGCATCAAGACCAAACGGTTGGACATCGCCTGGCTGGAAGAAAATTTCATCAAAGAGAAGGACGAGAAACCGGCGGACCGCCGAGGATCCGTCACCACGTAAAGGAGAACAACCCCGATGCTGGACCCCTTGTCGTTGCTGCCCGAACCGCACCAAAAACGCTTTGATTCCCGCTACCGGCTGGTCATCTCCGCATCCCAGCGGGCCAAACACCTCTTGCAGGGCGCGCACCCGGTCGCCCCGCCGAGGTTCCTAAAGGAAACCGCGATCGCGCTCGACGAGGTGCTGCACGGCCAGATCGAGTTCCTGACGGACAAGGAGGCCCGGCAGGCCATCAAGGACGCGAAGCGGAGCAAAGACAGCGAAGTGGAGCGGATGGTCATGACCGATGCCGGCGAAGACGCGCGCGAGATCAAGAAAGAATTGAGCGTCTACGTGGACGACTCCGTCAAGCCGGGAGAACCGGAAGGGGAGGAGTAGAATCGCGCATGCCCGCCGGCCCTGCGCTCAAGTTCCTGGGAAAGCGGCTCGTGCTCGGCGTGAGCGGCAGCATCGCCGCCTACAAGGCGGTGGGGCTGCTGCGCCGCCTGGTGGAGGAGGGCGCCGATGTCTCGGTCGTGATGACCGAGTCGGCGACCCGCTTTGTCAGCCCGCTCACCTTCGAGGTCCTCTCCAAACATCCGGTCGCCACCGACCTGTTCGGCGCCCGGCAGGAGATGCTCCACCTGACCCTGCCGGAGCGGGCCGACGCCGTCGTCATCGCTCCGGCCACGGCGAACCAACTGGCCAAATGCGCCCTCGGTCTGGCGGATGACCTGCTCAGCACCCTGATGTTGAACGTGTCCTGCCCGCTGATTCTGGCCCCGGCCATGGACGGAGACATGTGGGAGCATCCGGCCGTGAAGGCCCACCGGGACGTTCTGCGCCGGCGCGGCGTGACCGTGCTCGACCCGGAAGAGGGTCCGCTGGCCTCGGGGCGGGTGGGCAAAGGACGGTTGCCGGACGAAACGGCCATCCTGTCGGCCATCGAGCAGAGGCTGCTTCCCCGGCGGGATTGGCTCGGGCAGCGCGTGCTCGTCTCGGCCGGGCCGACGCAGGAAGCCATCGACCCGGTGCGGTTCATTTCCAACCGCTCGTCCGGCAAGATGGGCTATGCGATCGCCCAAGCGGCTCGTGAACGGGGTGCAGACGTGACGCTGGTGAGCGGGCCGACCTCGCTGGAGGCGCCTCCCGGCGTGGAATTTCTTCCGGTCCTGACGGCGGAGGAGATGGAAAAGGCCCTGACCTCGCGGTTCACCTGGTCGACGGTGCTCATCATGGCGGCGGCGGTGGCTGATTTCCGGCCCAAGCGTCCCGCGCCCCAGAAGATCAAAAAGGGTGGCGAGCCCGTGAACAGGCTGGACCTGGAACCGACGCCTGATATCCTGGAACAGCTCGCCAAGCGACGGACCGGCCAGATCCTGGTCGGATTCGCGGCCGAGACCGGGCCCGCGCTCTCCCAGGCGAAAGCCAAGCGCGAGCGCAAGGGGCTTGATCTGATCGTCGGAAACAACGTTGCGGCGGAAGGGTCCGGGTTCGGCTCCGAGACCAACGAGGCGATCCTCGTCGACCGGACCGGCCGGATCACGAAGTTGGGCCTACTGCCCAAGCGAGTGCTGGCGGACCGAATTTTGGATGCCCTGTTGGCCCTGGGTCCGCCGACGAGCGGGACTCCCAAGAAGCCGGCCGGCGGCGGGCACAACCTTTGACCTTCAATCAAAACCGGTTCATGCAGCGGTTCATCGACCAGCAGGCAATCGACAGGACGGCGCGCTCACCGCAGATGCCTGCCTTCTATTTACTCCCTTTTACGAGCCTGTTACAATACACGCTTTGTTGAGCGGCCCAGGAATCCCCTGGGCCGTCGTGGACCGTGCGACACCGCGGGACAACATCTTACTATGCTGCGGATCCTCGTCTTACATGGCCCCAATCTGAATCTGCTGGGACGGCGCGAGCGGTCCCTCTACGGCACCACGTCGCTCAAGGCGATCAACCAGGCGATCGCCAAGCTGGCCAAGCAGGAGCGGATCAAAGTGGAGACCCGTCAATCCAACCTGGAGGGCGAGTTGGTGACCTGGATTCAAGAGGCCCAAGGGCGCTTCGACGCGATCGTCATCAACCCGGCCGGCTATACCCATAGCAGCGTGGCCATCAGGGACGCGATTGCGGCCATCTCCCTGCCGACCATCGAGGTGCACCTGACCAACATCTATAAACGGGAGCCATTTCGGCAGCATTCCTACATTGCCGGTGTCGCGATCGGCCAGATCTCGGGCTTCGGCCCGACGGGGTATCTGCTCGCCCTCAGGGCCGCCGTCGACCATCTGAGGGCCGGGCGGGCCGCGACGGCGTGATGCCGGCTGAGTCCGGACGGGAAAAGGGGGCAGGCATACGTGATTTCGACAGCTGATTTTCGAAACGGGGTGCGTCTGGAGATCGAGGGCGCCCCCTACTACATCGTGGAGTTTCAGCACGTGAAGCCGGGCAAGGGCGGGGCCTTCGTGCGCACCAAGCTGAAGAGTTACAAGACCGGCAACGTGATCGACCGGACCTTCCGTTCGGGCGAGCGGTTCGAGGAGCCGGACCTGGAAGAACGGGAGATGCAGTTTCTCTACGCGGCGGGCGACTCCTACACCTTCATGGACACGGACAGTTTTGAGCAGTTCACCTACGAAAAGAAACAACTGGGTGAGAACGCCGACCTGCTCAAGGAAAACATGGTGGCGAAAATCCTGGTCTATGAGCACCAGCCGATCGCCGTCGAGTTGCCGATTTTCATCGAGCTCAAGGTGGTGGACGCGGAGCCCGGCGTCAGAGGCGACACCGCCTCCGGCGGGACCAAGCCGGCGATCGTGGAGACCGGCGCCGTGATCAAGGTGCCCTTGTATCTGGAGGTCGGGGAAGTGATCAAGATCGACACCAGAACCCGCGAATACGTGGAGCGCGTCAGGTGAGTACCTCCCGGAACCGCCCCCGTCCCAAGAAACGCGGCAGCCGTCCGGCCGCGCCGCCCAATCCGGTTGCCGACTTCCGGGTGCCGCGCGTCGGTCCGGACGGCCTGACGGGCGAGCACCGGCATGCCATCCGCGACCTGGTGGAACTGCTCAAGCAGCATGACCTGGCCGAGCTGGAGGTCGAACGCCAGGGATTCCGGGTCCGAGTCCGTCGGGATACGGGCTTCAGCGGCCCGGGCCCCACGGTCACCGTGGAGCGGGCGGTCACGGTCCAAGACATCCAGGAGGAAAGCCGGGCGGTCTCGGCCTCGGAGGGGGCCTCCGGCAAGGTGACGGTCACCTCGCCCATTGTCGGAACCTTTTACCGTTCCCCCTCGCCGGACGCCGATCCCTACGTGGAAGAAGGCGACGTCGTCAAAAAAGGCCAGGTCTTGTGCATCGTGGAAGCGATGAAGCTGATGAACGAGATCGAGTCCGAGATGGACGGCCGGGTCGTCAAGATCCTGGCGGAAAGCACCAAGCCCGTGGAGTACGGCCAGCCGTTGTTCCTGATCGATCCCTCGCCGGTATCCTGAGAACCCATCCACGCAGGAGTCACGTGTTCAAAAAAGTTCTGGTTGCCAATCGCGGGGAAATCGCCCTCCGGGTGATCCGGGCTTGCAAGGAGCTCGGCATCAAAACGGTTGCGGTGCACTCCGAGGCGGATGCCAACGCCCTGCACGTCCGCGCCGCCGACGAGCACGTCTGCATCGGGCCGGCGGAAAGCGCCCTCAGCTACCGGAACATCCCCAACGTGCTCAGCGCCGCCGAGATTACCGGCGCCGACGCGATCCATCCCGGCTACGGGTTTCTGGCCGAGAACGCCCACTTTGCAGAGGTCTGTGAATCCATCGGGGTGAAGTTCATCGGACCGACCTCTGAAAACATCGCGATGATGGGGGACAAGGCCAGGGCCAGGGAACTCATGATCCGCCGGGGCATCCCCGTCCTGCCGGGCAGCCCCGGGGAACTGCGGAGCGAGGGCGACGCCCTGGAGGCGGCGCGCAAGATCGGGTTTCCGGTCATCATCAAGGCCTCTGCCGGCGGCGGGGGCCGCGGCATGCGCGTGGTCAACAAGGAGGAGGAACTGGTCCGGGCTTTTCAGACGGCCCAGACGGAAGCCAAGTCCACCTTCGGCAACGAAGGGGTCTATCTGGAACGGTATTTCCTGGAACCGCGCCACATCGAGGTCCAGGTGCTGGCCGACGAGCGGGGCCGCGTCGTCTTCCTGGGCGAACGGGACTGCTCGATCCAGCGGCGCTACCAGAAACTGGTGGAAGAAACGCCCTCACCGGCCGTGGATGAACGGCTGCGGCGGGAAATGGGACGGGTCGCGGTGGAAGCGGTCCGGGCCGCCCATTACCGCAATGCAGGGACGGTCGAGTTCCTGCTGGACAAGGACCAGAATTTTTACTTCATGGAAGTCAACGCCAGAATCCAGGTGGAGCATCCGGTGACGGAAATGGTGACCGGCATCGATCTCATCAAGGAGCAGATCCGCATCGCCGCCGGGCTGCCCCTGGGCTTCAAGCAGCAGGACATCCGCCTGGCGGGCCACAGCTTCGAATGCCGGATCAACGCCGAATGTCCGGACAAGTTCACCCCCTGTCCCGGCCTGGTGACGCGCTATCACCCCCCCGGAGGGTTCGGCGTGCGGGTCGATTCCGCAATGGAGTCCAACAGCACGGTGGCACCCCACTACGATTCGTTGATCGCCAAGTTGATCACCCACGGACAAAGCCGCGAGGAAGCCATGGCCAGGATGCGGCGCGCCCTGGACGAGTTCGTCATCGAGGGCATCAAGACGACCATCCCGCTTCATCGCCGCATCTTCAATGACGCGGAGTTCCAGAAAGGCCGGGTCTCCACCGGCTTCCTTGAACGGTTTCTCGCCAACCATTCGGGTTGAGGCGGTGGCGCACACCCCGCACCGACCGCGGACTCTCCACGGTCTCTACGTCATCCTCGACCCGCAGGCCTCACAGGGGCGCCCGCTGGGCGACCTGCTGGTCCTGGCCGCCGCGGCGGGTGCCAGACTGTTTCAGTATCGCGACAAGGTCTCCCCGCCGGCTGAAGCCTATCGCCAGGGGCTTGAGCTGCGGCTGGCGGCGGCCGATGCCGGAGCCACCTTCCTGGTGAACGATCGATGCGATCTCGCCCTGGCCGTCGAAGCCGATGGCGTTCATCTCGGTCAGGAGGACCTGCCTCTGTCCTACGCGCGGGCGATCCTCGGGCCCGACATGATCATCGGGATCTCAACCCACAACGAGGTCCAGGTCCGGGAGGCTACGGCGGGAGGGGCGGACTACCTGGGGTTCGGTCCGATCTTTCCGACCGGCACGAAACCGGACCACGAAGCGGTCGTCGGGGTCGAAGGGTTTCGTGCAATCAGACCGCTGACCCATCTGCCCGTGTTTGCCATCGGCGGCATCACGGTTGAGAGAGTCCGGCCGCTGATCGAAGTGGGAGCCAGCGGCGTGGCGGTCGTTTCGGCTGTTGCAGGGGCGGCGGACGTGGCCGGGGCCGTCCGGACCTTCATGACGCGCCTGGTCTGACGAGGTCGACCAACTCCCGAGTCGCCGGGTCCACGGCCAGCCCGGCCATCCCCTTTCCCCAATCCTCCTCAACCCCCGCGTGATGGGGCAGCGGGCCCACGACCCGGACCCCGCTCAGCTCCTTCAGCAGCGACACGGTGGTGGCCTGTTGTTGCCGCTCCTGTACCGACGCGGGACGAGCCGTGGGCCGGTTGAGGATCATCCCGGCAATCGCGATGCGACGTCGCCGCAAGGCTTCAATCGTCAGCAAGGCATGATTGACGCCGCCCAACGTGGCGCGGCCGACGACCAGGACGGGCAATCCGAGCCGCTCGATGAGGTTCAGCACGTCGAGCTGTTCCGCGAGCGGCACCATGACGCCGCCGACGCCTTCGACGACGAGGAACTCATGGCGGGCCGTGAGTTCCTTGAACGCGGCCATGATCCGCGCCAGGTCAATGGTCACGCCCGCTTCTCTGGCGGCGGCCAGCGGGGCGAGGGGAGCCGGAAGCCGGTAGGGGCTGATCAGGTCGAGCGGGTCCGCGCACCCGATGCTGGTTTTCAATCGCGCCGCATCGGAACGGGCGGGGGAGTCGGTGCCGGTCTCCACCGGCTTCATGACGCCGACGGCGATGCCGTCACGCTGCAAACAGAAGGCAAGAAGCGAGGCGACAAGGGTTTTCCCCACCCCTGTGTCGGTCCCGGCGACAAAACACCCCCGGGGCTGCCGGGGCCCCGCACCGGGCAAGGGAGCCGGAGCCTGTTTGCGACGGGTCATGACACCTGCCTGCTGTCTGCAGTCAAAGAATGCGACTGTCCAGATTCCACACCTGCCCGGAGGTATCCCGCGACAGAGCCAGGTGATAGACCGACTTGGCCACCGACTCCAGGTCCACCAGCCGCCCGAGCACATGGTCGGCCAGCTCGGTCCCCTCCGGCAGGGCGCCTTCCGACAAGCCTGTCCGATGCCAGCCCGGACAGACCGCGTTGACCCTGACGTTGTCTTGGCCCCATTCCCTGGCCGTACTCTTGACCAACCCCAGAAGGCCTGCTTTCGAGGCGGCATAGGCGGCCTGGCCGGGGCTCCCCTGGAGACCGGCATAGGAGGTTATCACGATCGCCGCCCCTTCACGCCGGTTCAGCATGACGGCACCGGCCGCACGGAGGCAATGAAATGTGCCCGTGAGGTTCGTCTCGATCGCGGACGCCCATTGGTCGGCGTTCAGTCTGAGCAACAGGCCGCTCACGGCCTGCCCGGCGTTGCACACCAGCACGTCCAGCCGTCCCCAGCAGGCGATGAAATCCCGGACCATGGCCTGCACCTGCTCGGCATGGCGGATGTCGGCGCGGTAGAGGCCGGCCGTCCCGCCACAGGCCTTCACCAGCGCGGCGGTCCGGTCTGCTTCATCCCGACGTTCTCGAAAGTGGACGCCGACCCGCCAGCCGTTCCGTGCGAATTCCAGGCAGATGGCGCGACCGATTCCCCGGGACCCGCCCGTGACCAAAACCGTGGGGGAGCCGCCGGGATCAGGAGAACGGAGCGGTTCGGCTGTCGGTCGGGGTGGGTTGGGCATGAGTCTCAGGCTGTCATTATCACGAATTCCGGGACTCAAACACAAGCAAGGAGTCTCTGAAAACGGGCTCTCCAGCCTTGCCGCTCTTGTAAACTTGTGTTACCGTGCAGCCCAAGATCAGCAAGGAGTCCGTCATGCAGAGTCATTCGAACAGGTGGAAGCTCAACCTCCTCTTTATCATGCTCGGACTGTTGGGCCTGCCCCCTTCGGTCGGGGCCGGCACGTGCACCGAAGCCTCGGCGGAAGCGGAGACGATCGCCCGCGCCGAGGAGTTTTTCCCCGACGCGACCGGGAGCCGGTGGCAGTACCGAGGCCAGATTGCCGAAGGGCCTCTCCAGAAAATCGCCGTCAACGGATTCCTGAACGTGTCGACCGTGCAAGGAGCGGAGACGTTGAAGGGGGTCTCGGTCAAGGTCTTTCGCGACACCAACCCCGGCAACCATGGACCTTCCGACAGTTACTACCGCCGGGATGCAGCCGGCATCGTCTATTACGGGTCCCAGCCGGGCACGCCCCTCGAAAAACAAATGGTTCCGTACCAGATCGTGCGGTTCCCGCTGGTCTGTCCCTCGTCCTTTCAGCAACTGAGTCGAAAAGGGTTGAGCCTCGGGACGGACCTGGACGGGGATGAGAAGGACGAACGGGTGGATGTCGAGGCCTCGGTGTCGGTCCTCGGCCGCGAGAGCATCGTGGTGCCGGCCGGGACCTATCAGGACACGGTCCGGATCGAGGCGAGGATGAAGATGTGGATCCACCTCACAGGCACGAACCAGACGGTGCTGGGCACGGACGTCATGACGGCCTGGTTTGCCAGAGGGGTGGGGCTCGTGAAATATATCGAGCGGCAAGAAATCCCGCCGGTCAAGTCGGATCGGGGGCTGGTGACCGAAATCACCGAGGAACTGGAAGAGGTCGAGATCAAGAAGCCCTAGGATCAGTCCGCCGGAGCAAACCCGCGCCGGAGCGTGTTCTCGCTGACCACCCGCTTGACCATGAACTGGCTCACATACTCGTCCCCGCCGGCCTTTGTGCCGACCCCGGAGAGGCGATGCCCTCCAAAGGGCTGGCGTCCGACCAGCGCGCCGGTGATGGGGCGGTTGACGTACAAGTTTCCCACATCAAACTCGCGGCGGGCCCGTTCGATGTTCACGGGGCTCCGTGAATAGACCCCTCCGGTCAGGGCATAGGGTGAATCATTCGCCAGCGTGATCGCCTCGGAAAAATCCCTCGCCTTCATCACCGCCAGCACCGGTCCGAAGATTTCCTCCCGGGCCAGCCGGTGGTGGGGCTGGATGCCGGCAAACAGGGCCGGGCCGACAAAGAATCCCTCGCCCGCCACCTGCCGCTCCAAAACGAGCCGGCCTTCTTGCTTCCCGATTTCGATATACGCGCGGACCTTGCTGCGGGCCCGCTCGTCGATCATGGGCCCCATCTGCGTGCCGGGATCTTCGGGAGAGCCGATCCGAAGGCCCGTCACGGCCTCCGCCAGACGCTGGAGGAAGAGATCGTGGACCGATTCGTGGACGATGGCCCGGGAACAGGCGGAGCATTTTTGGCCTTGGTAGCCGGTGAAGGACGCCACCACGCCCGTCACCGCTTCGTCCAGGTCCGCGGTCTCATCGATGATGATGGCGTTTTTTCCTCCCATCTCCGCGATGACGTGTTTGACCGAACGCTGCCCCGGTTCCATGCGCGCGGCTCGGGTCAGGATCTGAAGCCCCACCTCCTTCGATCCGGTGAAGGCGATCATCGCCACGTCGGGATGCGCCACGAGCGCTTGGCCCAGGTCCGGCCCTCCGGGAAGAAACTGCAGGACCCCGTCCGGCAGCCCCGCCTCCTGCAGCGCCGCCCCCAGGAGGCGCCCCACGACGGGAGCCCGCTCGGACGGCTTGAAGAGCACGACATTTCCGGCCACTAGCGCGGCGGAGACCATGCCGGTCGGGATGGCCAGGGGAAAATTCCAGGGCGCGATCACGGCCGCCAATCCCCTGGGAGCGAAGATGAGCTGATTCAGCTCCCCCGGCACGTGCCCCAACCGGTGCGGCTGAGCGAGTCGAAGGAGGTCGCGGGCGTAAAACTCCAGGAAGTCGATCGCCTCTGCCACGTCGGCATCGGCCTCGCGCCAGGGTTTCCCCGTTTCCAGAATTTCCCAGGCCGAGAACTCAAAACGGCGCCGGCGCATCACGGCAGCCGCTCCGATCATGATGTCGGCCCGTTCGGCCGGCGACAGGGCGCTCCACTCCTTGAACCTCGCGAGTGCCGCCTGGGCCGCACCGGCCACGTCGGTCGGTGCGAACCCGGGAACCAGGCCGATCACCTCGCCCGGCCTGCTCGGATTGCACGAGACCAGGTCGGGCCCGGACCGGGTCACTCCCGACGACACTCCGGGAGGAAGCCGGCGCCCCAACTGAGACCGGACGGAAGCGATGGCTTGTGCCATGGCCGTCCTTGCATGAGCTTTTGAAAAATCCGCGTGAGGTTCGTTGACGAAGGGCGTACCAGGGCGCACGCCTGACTCCACGCGCTCCGGGCCGGACGGCCTCGGTCCGCCCGAACCGACGGGGGACGCCGCCGCCAGGCGCGGCGGGGCCAGCAGAAGATCCATCGGGACCGATTCCATGTATTCCTTCCGCAGGAAGGATTCATTCGAGGTGTTTTCCAGCAGGCGCCGGACCAGGTAGGCCATGCCGGGGATGAATAACCCCACGGGGGTGTAAATCCGCATGCGACGGTCGGTGGCGGCGACGGCTTCTTGGAGCGGCTCGGCCATGCCGAAGATCATCTGGTATTCATAGGCATGGGGGGACAGGCCGGCCGCTTGAGCCCCGGCCTCGGCATGGGCCAGGCTGCGGAGATTGTGCGTGCCGAACGAGGGCTTGATGAGATCGGCGCGCTCGATCAGGACCCGGGTCAAGGCCTCGTAATTGGCGTCCGTCTCCGGCTTGCCCTGGAATACCGGCACAGGCCATCCCCGCTGTTGGTGGCGAATGGTGTCCGAATCCCAATAAGCGCCCTTCACCAATCGAACGGCGACCGGGCTCCCGCGCCGTTGGACCCATTGCAGCAGCCGGTCCAGGTCGGAAGCCGACTCGGTCAAGTACGCCTGCAGCGCGATGCCTCCGTGCGGATAGGCGCGGTAGGGATCTTCGGAAAGCAACCGCATGAAGATCATGAGGGTCAGGTCTTTCAACTCCGCCTGCTCCATGTCGAACGTGACCGCAGCCGGAAGCGACTGAGCCTGGTCCAGGATGGGACGGAGGCGGGCCGCAATGGCCCGATAACTGCCCTCCGGATCGATGGGGTCGAGCTGTGAATAGAGCGCCGACAATTTGACCGACAGGTGAACCCTCGGAACAGGCCCGAAGCGGTCCTGCTCCAGCAGGGGCGCAGGAGGCCAGGCGGCTGTCGCCTTGCCTAACACCGCCAACGCCTCAAGGCACCGGTCCCGGTACTGATCGGCCTCCCGCTCGCTGACCGTGGCTTCCCCCAACAAGTCGACGGAAAAGCCTCGGCCCTCCGTCCACAGGCGCAGGAGAGCCGGCAACGCGTCCTCGATGGTCTCGCCGGCGATGAAGGTCTTCGCCATGCGGTTGATCTGCTGGCGCAGCGACTTGGCGCTGAGGCGGGAACCGAGCTTCGTTGCCGAAAGGGCCCGCAAGCCCCATTGAAGAGGACCGGCCAGCACCTCCCGGCTGAAATATTCCTCGGCCAGCCGGGCAATCTGGTCGTCGGTGCGAAGCGACGGAAGGACATCGATGAAGCGAAAGAGCTGGACCTTGAAGGTCTCATCCTTCATGCACCAATCCAGCAAGGTGCTCGACCACCGGCGGCGGTCAAAGAGGGTGGGGGACCGGCCAGCCGACCGCGCGGCAAGCGTTTGTCCGATGAGACGAATGGCGGCCTCAAGGTCGGAACCGGCGACCGGCATCTCTGGCTCGCGTCTGACCGTCATGGCACCGCTCCCCGTAAGGCTCTACTAGTATACACCCGCAAAAGATTTGCTTGAAAAATCTCGCGGCGATTCGTTAGAATGCGACGATTTTTTGCCCGAGCCGCCTGAGAGTTTGAGCCCTCACTTGGAGGAGGAAGAGAGTGGAAAAAGTCGCCCGCAAGAAAGACTATCCCGTCATCGTCCTTTTTATCGTCATTACCGCTGCGACGCTCATCGGCGTGCCGCTGTTCGGCTATTACCATGGGTTCAGCACACTCGATTGGATCATGTTCGCCGTCCTGTACATGGCCAGCGGGCTGGGGATTACGGTCGGCTATCACCGGCTCATTTCTCATCGAAGCTTCGAATGCCGCGCTTGGGTCAAGGCCTGTCTGCTGATCGCCGGCGGGTGGGCGCTGGAAAATTCGGCGCTCCGGTGGTGTGCCGACCACATCCGACACCATGCCCGCTGTGACCAGAAAGAGGACCCCTACAACGCCCTCCGGGGGTTTTGGTACAGCCACTGCGGCTGGATCTTCGAGAAGTCGCCGTACCGCGACGAAAAATACGCCTCGAAGCTGCGCCAGGACCCGCTGATCATGTGGCAGCATCGGTATTATATTCCCATCGTCATCTCCGGCTTGCTTCTCCCTTTCGTCGTGGGGCTGCTGCACGGGGGCTGGATCGGCGGTCTGAGTTGCTTTCTGCTCGCCGGGGTCTGCAGGGTTTTTCTGGTGTTGAACTCGACCTTCTGCATCAATTCGATCTGCCACCTTTGGGGGTCGCAGCCGCACGGCACCAACGACAGCAGCCGGGACAGTTGGTGGATCTCCCTCGTGACTTTCGGAGAGGGTTATCACAACTACCACCACACGCACCTTCGCGACTACCGCAATGGGCCTCAATGGTATAACTTCGACCCGTCCAAGTGGCTGATCTTCACGTTGTCGAAGCTGGGGCTCGCCTACAATCTTCAACGGGTTCGAGTCTGAGTTTCACGCGACCGGCGGCTCCTTTCCTTGGATAGCCTGCTTCGCATTTCCACGCAGGCCTTTCACCCATCCTCGACCGTCCCGATTGGGCAAGGCATCGCTTCCAGATTGCCCCCTGTGACATCTTTCTCGCGACGACTGACTCCGCTGCTCATCACTTTTTCGGTCGCAAGTCTAAGCCACTGAAATAACGCCTTGAATTATCGATTGACAGGAAGAGATTTATTTGCTACGGTGATACCGACTATTTTAGTCTGCGATCAAAAAAGTCGGCATAGTTGTCATTGATGGGCATGCTCTCATTTCAAACGAAGGCTCGCTTGAACGGCGATGAGACGCAGTTCAAGGGAGCAATTCATAAAGGAGATCAATATGCAATGCCCGCGCTGCAAAGGGGTCATGGTCCAGGATGTGTTTGAAGATCTGATGGATGACACCGGGTCACTGTTCTTCAAAGGATGGCGGTGCATCACATGCGGTGAGATTCTGGACCCGATCATTGCAACCAACCGAGAATCGCGTCCTTCTCCGCTCCTGGGCCGCGCTCGGAAAAAATTTGCCACCCAGCTCAGCTAGGCCCCACACATAAGACCGCAGCATCGCCGCCGATCCCTCCCATGACCGGTGGTGCGGACCTGATCGTGGCCGACGGGAGACCAACGCATGGCAGAAGCGGACGAGACACAGAGACAGAACCAGGGGAAGGCAGACCTCATCCCGAACGTGCGACACGTCATTGCCATCAGCAGCGGCAAGGGGGGCGTGGGCAAGTCGACCGTCGCCGCCAATCTCGCCGTGGCTCTGAGCCTTGCAGGCGCCAAAGTCGGCTTGATGGATGCGGATGTGTACGGGCCGAACATTCCCATGATGATGGGGGTCGCCACACCGCCCGAGCAGCAGGACGGCAAGATCAAGCCGGCCGAGAGCCACGGGGTCAAGCTGATCTCGATGGGATTTTTCGTGCCGGAGGAAACCGCCGTCGTCTGGCGCGGCCCCATGATCCACACGGCCATCCAGCAATTTTTCCGCGACGTCGTCTGGGGGGAATTGGATTACCTGCTCGTGGACCTTCCTCCGGGAACCGGCGACGCCCAGTTGACCATTTCGCAGCTCGTCCCCCTCTGCGGAGCCGTGACCGTCACCACGCCGCAGGAAGTCGCCTTGCACGACGTGCGCAAGGGGCTGATGATGTTTCAGAAGGTGAACGTCCCGCTCCTCGGGATCATCGAGAACATGAGCTATTTCATCTGCGGGCACTGCGGCGAGCGGACCGAGATTTTTTCCAGCGGCGGAGGCGAGCGTGCGGCGGAAAAATTGGGCATTCCGTTTCTAGGCCGGATCCCGATCGATCCAGCCATCAGGGCCGGAGGGGATGCAGGCACTCCCATCGTGGTGGCCAACCCCGCTTCGCCTCAGGCGGCCGCCTTCAAGGACATCGCCGCAAAGATCATGGCACGGGTCGGCGAGGGAGACCGTGCCGGACAGCCGGCGACCCCCGTTGAGAGCTTGCTGAAAAAGATCAGGCGCCCCCCGGCCGGCGGGTAACGGAATTCAAGAGGCGGGGTTTCCAGAAGGCGACCGGAGCCTCGATTGAAAAGGAGACGATCATGGCGGATTTCGTGCGGGTGGCGGGAACGGCGGACGTGGCGGCCGGCAGCGGCATCGTGGCCGAGGTCAATGGTCAATCGATCGCCCTCTTCAACGTGGATGGAACCTTTTATGCGATCGACAACACCTGCGTGCACCGGGGAGGGCCTCTGGGGGAAGGGGAGCTGTCCGGCGACACCGTGACCTGCCCGTGGCACGGATGGGAGTACAGCGTCAAAACCGGCAAGTCCCTCAACAATCCTTCAGCCTGCGTCAAATCCTACCCAATCAAGGTCGAAGGGTCAGACATCAAGATCCAGATATAACTTCTCTACCTTTTTCTTTACACCTCCACCCACGTCAGTGACAGGGCTGCCCTTAACTGCGCGCGTCATCACCCATTGCATCTTGAAGAGCAACGGGTGCCCGGCACATTCCGATCGTGCGGGCTGCGCGAGCACAAGGGGCAGCCCTGTCACTGACACCCTCTCCTGCTTGAGTCCCCCTTCTCCATCCTGCATAATGGGTTTTGATGGACCGTCAAGACCTCCTGTCTCTCTACCGCCAGATGCTCCTGATCCGCCGGTTCGAGGAAAAATCGGCGGAAATGTACGCCCTGGCCAAGATCGCCGGATTCCTGCACCTCTACATAGGCGAGGAAGCCATCGCGGTCGGCACGATCGCCGCGGTCGGACCGGATGATTACGTCATCAGCTCATATCGGGACCATGGTCATTGCCTGGCGCGGGGGTCGGACCCCCGCCTGGTGATGGCCGAGCTGTTCGGCAAGGCGACCGGGCTCTGCAAGGGCAAGGGCGGCTCCATGCACCTGGTGGACGCGGCCCGCAACTTCATGGGCGGATACGCGATCGTGGGCGGGCATTTGCCGCTGGCCACGGGGCTGGCTTTTGCCGCCCAGTACCGGAAACGGAACCAGGTGGTCCTGTGCTTCTTCGGGGAGGGGGCCCTGCCCAGCGGGCATGCTCACGAAGCCTTCAACCTGGCGGCTTTGTGGAAATTGCCGGTGATCTTCATCTGCGAAAACAACCGGTACGGGATGGGCACCCCGGTCGAACGAGCGGTGGCGCTCTATTCGAACATCACAGAGACCGCCCGGTCGTACGGCATTCCGGCCGAACGGGTGGACGGGATGGACGTCCTGGCGGTGCGGGCGCTGGCGCGCAAGGTCGTGCAGCAGGCTCGCTCCTCCCCGGGACCCTACTTTGTCGAAGCGACCACCTACCGGTTCATGGGCCATTCCATGGCCGACCCGGCCCACGGCCATTACCGGACCAGGGAGGAGGTCGAGGAGGAACGGAAGCGGGACCCCCTGACGAAGCTGCGCCAGACCATGCGCGACCAGGGTTTGGTCACCGACGACGAGCTGAAGCCGGTCGAGCGCGAGGTGGGGGAAATTGTCGCCTCGGCGGTGAAGTTTGCCGACGAGAGTCCCTTCCCTGCGCGCGACGCGTTGTACGAGCACGTCTACGACGAGCAGGCCGCTCCATGATGATCTCCTACCGTGAAGCATTGAACCAGGCCATGCGCGAGGAGATGCAGCGCGACGACCGGATCTTCTTGATCGGCGAGGAAGTCGGCTATTATCAGGGCGCCTTCAAAGTCAGCAAGGGCTTCGTCGAGGAGTTCGGCCCGCAGCGGGTGCTGGACACGCCGATCACCGAGGCCGGTTTCACGGGCCTGGCCATCGGGGCGGCCATGGCGGGGCTGCACCCGATCGTGGAACTCATGACGTTCAACTTCGGCATCCTGGCCCTGGACCAGATCGTGAACAACGCAGCCAAAATCCGGTACATGTCCGGAGGCCAACTGTCGGTCCCGATCGTGATCCGGGGGCCCGGCAGCGCCGCGCATCAGCTCGGCGCGCAACATTCCCAGAGCCTGGAGGCCTGGTTCTGCCACGTGCCGGGCTTGAAAGTCATCGCGCCGGCCACGCCGCACGACGCCAAAGGGCTCTTGAAAAGCTCCCTCCGCGACCGGAACCCGGTCATCTTCATCGAGGCGCAACTGCTCTATGGAACCAAGGGGGAAGTCGGGGAAGGGGACTACACGATCCCGATCGGCAAGGCCGAGGTCAAACGCCAGGGGCAGGATGTCACCATCGTGGCCTACGGCAAGATGCTGCTCGCAGCGTTGGAGGCGGCAACAGTCCTGGCCGGGGAGGGGATCAGCGCGGAGATCGTAGATCCCAGAACCTTGAAGCCCTTGGACACCGAGACCATCGTGACCTCGGTCAAGAAAACCGGACGACTCGTGATCGTCGAGGAAGGCTGGCGCTTCGCCGGTCTCGGGGCCCAGATCGCCGAGAGCGCCTACAGCAAGGCCTTCGATTACTTGGATGCGCCGGTCGTCCGGGTGACGGGCGAAGAGGTCCCGATGCCCTACTCGCGTCCCCTGGAGGACGCGGCCATTCCGGATCGGACGCGCATTGTGGCAGCCGTTCGGCAACTCCTGCAACGAACCTAGGCCGGAGAGGGAACCCATCATGGCACATTCCGCATCAGTCCCCACCCATATCGAAACGACGGAAACATTCGTCCGTCTCTATGTCTTCTTGAGCCAATATCTGGACCGGTGCCGCGACGAAGCGGCCCGCCGGTCGTTTCCCGAAGCGGAGCTGCAAGCCCACTTTTCAGCCACCAAGGCCAAGATGCTCGACATCATGGCCGTCAACCGGGTGGTCAAGGACAAAGTCGAACAGGAATGCGCCCGCGTCCTCGCGCTGGGCGAATCCTGCCTGAAACAAGGGAGTGCGAACGCGTCCGTGGTGGAAGAGGTGAAGCGGGAGCGGGCGATCCTCCAGAACAAGACGATCGCGCTGAGCGACCTCCTCGCCGTGTTTCGGGCCTCCTAGGACTTCCAGGCCAGGCACCATGCGGACGACCATCGTCGAGAAGCATCAAGTGGCGGGGCTGGACGAGCGTGAGCGCGGATTCAACCGGCTGCTCGAAATCGGCCGGGTGGAAGGGGGCTATCGGGCCTCGCTCCAGTACGAGAAGACGGTCGTGACGACCGACCGGTGCGAGACGCAGGCTGTGGCGGTGGATTCATTGATCGGATTGCTGCGCCGGCGCGGCTATACCCAGCTCCGCAGCCGACTGTCGTTCCGGGGCGGCACCTATCTCGGCAGCCAGGAGAACTGGATCGAGTATCCGGACCCTGAGCGGTCCACCGACCAGGATCGAGGGCTTCGTGGCTGGCTCGACCGATTGCGTCAGACCTTGGGGGTGTGAGATCGAGAAGCAACATCTAGGGAGTCGCGCAAGCTTGCGCGAGGCTCTCGCCTCCGTTAGAGTGAAGCCCGCTTCACCCTGAGTAGCCAGTTTGGAGAAGATGATGGCCAGTCGGGTAGTCATGCCGAAACTGACGGACACGATGGAGGAGGGGGTCGTCCTGAAGTGGAAGAAGCACGAAGGGGACCAGGTGGGCACGGGCGACGTGCTGGCGGAAATCGAGACCGACAAGGCCGTGATGGACCTGGAAGCTTTTTCCTCCGGAACCCTGAAGAAAGTGCTGGCCAACGAGGGCGAGACAGTCAAGGCCGGCGCGCTGATCGCCGTGATCGCCGAGCCGGACGAGGATATCGCGTCGATCCTGGCTGAAGCAGCTCCTTCGATCCAGGCGGTCCCTCCCTCTTCCGTTCAGCCAACCGGTATGCCCTCAGCCCAGGCCGCCGTTTCAGGCGAGGAAGAGCTGCGGCAGAAAGTGTCGCCCCGAGCCAGGGCCATGGCGGCGGAGCGGGGCCTTGACTTGTCGGTGATCAAGGGTTCCGGACCTGGCGGACGCATCGTCGAACAGGACATCATCGCAGCCTCGGCTGCAACCGAGCCCAGAGCGGGAACGGACCTCCCGCTCAGCCAGATGCGAAAGGCCATTGCCCGCGCCACCACCCAGAGCAAGGCGCCTGTCCCCCACTTCTACCTCACGACCGAAATTGCGATGGATGCGGCGGAAAAACTGCGCGCCTCGTTCAAAGAAAGCCGCCGCGAACATCCCAGCATGACGGCCATGCTGGTCAAGGCAGCGGCCTTGACCTTGGTCCGCCATCCGGAGATCAACGTCTCTTACGCCGGGGACCGGCTCCGGCAGCATGCCACCATCGACATAGGGGTGGCCGTGGGGCTGGAGGATGGCCTGATCTCTCCCGTCCTCCGCGATTGTGCCACCAGGACGCTGGAGAATATCTCGACAGACTTGCGCGAGCTGATCGAGCGGGCACGAAACAGACAGCTTCAACCGCAGGACTATACGGGCGCCACCTTTTCCATTTCCAACCTCGGCATGTTCGACGTGGAGAACTTCATTGCCGTCCTGATGCCGCCCGAAGCCGCGGCCCTCGCGGTCGGGGCCATCAGGACCCAGCCGGTCGCCGAGGCCGGCAAGATCGTGCCGGGCCGCCGCATGAAAGTGACTTTGTCTTGCGACCACCGGGCGCTGGACGGAGTGCAGGCGGCCAAATTCCTGAAGGAGTTCAAACGGGTGATGGAACATCCCCAGGAGCTTCTTCCACCACAAGGATCATCATGAGCTTCGTGCCACTGGAACAGCTCCGGGCTTCGGGTGCTGATCTTTCATCAGCCATCAGCCATCAGCCATCAGCCATCGGCCGCCTCCCTCCCTGGTTCAAGGTCAAGATCAGCCAGGGACCTGATTACATAGATATTAAGCGGATCATGGACAGGCTGGCTCTCCACACCATCTGTGAGGAAGCCCGCTGCCCGAACGTCTGGGAATGCTGGAACAACAGGACCGCCACCTTTTTGATCCTGGGCGACATCTGCACCCGCCGCTGCCACTATTGCGCCGTCACCACCGGACGCCCTTTGGAACTGGATCGGGAGGAGCCCCTTCGGGTGGCCCAGGCGGTGCAAGCCTTGGGGCTCAGACATGCAGTCATCACCTCGGTCAATCGGGATGAGCTGGAGGATGGCGGTGCCTCGATCTTCGCCGAAACGATCCGGCAGATTCGCCGCCTGATCCCCACCTGCGCCGTGGAGGTTCTCATTCCCGACTTTGAAGGAAACGAAGCGGCGCTCGCCTCAGTGGTAGTCGAGCGTCCGGACATCCTGAACCACAATATTGAAACGGTCCGCCGTCTGTTCCCTTCCATCAGACCCCAGGGCAAGTATGACCGGTCCATTGAGCTGCTGGGACGGGCGAAAAGGGCAGGGGCCAGGACAAAGTCGGGGGTGATCGTCGGCATGGGGGAGACGATCGAAGAAGTCCGGGAGGTGATGCGCGACCTCCGGTCGGTCGGCTGCGAGATCCTGACGATCGGACAATACTTACAGCCCAGCAAGCAACACCTGCCGGTTGCCCGCTTTTATCATCCGGAGGAGTTTGCGGCCTTGAAAGACGAAGGGCTAGCGACGGGATTCAGCCATGTGGAATCCGGCCCGCTCGTTCGTAGCTCCTACCACGCTGAACAGCAAGTTCCCCGATAGGAAAAGGGCTGGCAGGACACCCCCTGTTGGTCCTTTGCTCCCGGAGCGCGCGGCCTCAGAAGGCCCTCGCTCGACGGCCGCAGTTAGACCAACAGGAGCGTCCTGCCAGCAGTACCAGCCGAGGCAAAAGAGAGAAGTGGAATGTGGACAGGCCGCTTGTAGGTCTGTTCACATCTTTTGGCTGGACTTAGTTGATAGGACTTCCTGCATAGATAGCTGCTCCTGTTCCTGCAACCGAACTCTTGCCATTAGCGAACGCTCTGCTCGACCTTTACTTGTTCCAGCCACTCGGCAAACCGCTCCACCTCATCGAGCGCAGCAAAGAGCCTTTCCGATGAAACATGGATTGCAAGCGGCGTGAACCACATAGTTTCGTCTTCTCCAACCTTAGCAAGGAGTGATCGTTCGTGATCAGCAAGAAAGAACGGATGCGGAAATTTCCTGAGGTCGTCGTTCGAATAGTGCGTGTTATGGCTCGCGATTGACTCCGGATGTTGAATCCTGTTTCTGGCAAGAACCACTTCTTCGAGCACCGCAAGATTAGCCGGCCCGTCTTCAAACCGGATGCGAACATGACGAGCAAAATAAGCCTTGTAACCGTTCAGCCAGCTTTTCTTGAACTCAGGCTTCAGAGACTCATCAACGGTGATGCCAATCTGACCTTCCCAGGTCTTGAAGTAGAGGTGCAAAGTTGCTGCTAGCATTGAGAGACACGAGTGCCCGAGAGCTTGAAGGGAATCTTCAGCCTCAAGCCACTCCTCAAGAAATGCGGGTTCGCCATCTTCGCTGTACGGTGGAATGAAGGGTTCTTCCTCAGCTTCAATCTTTCGCTTGCGTTCCACGTACGCCGCGGAGGCCGTGACGTAAAGCTGCCGAATGAAGGCGGTTCGGCGATTCAAGAAAAAGCGCACATCCACGGTCTACCCTCCTGGCGGACAACTAAATAAGTA
>CAZKHY010000014.1:35447-38833 GCA_964552455.1 uncultured Nitrospira sp. | reverse complement strand
AGGAGCCTTTTTAGCCTGACGTAATAAAACGACGGGAGGAAAACGGGATGAGGCTGGGCCTGGTGCTTGAGGGGATGGGAACGGGTTCGAGGGATTACTTGTCTTTCTGAGAGGACTTCTGGTCGGCCTGCTTGTCTTTGCCAGTGATCTTCTTGAACGTCTCTCCGATCGCCGGGCCGATCTTGGGGATCTCGTTTTCGATGTTCTTCGCGGCGCTTTTGAGTCCGCGCCCGAGGTCGTCCACGGTGAGCCCTTTGTTGTCTTCCTTTTTCTGTGTTTCGCCGGCCAGCGAGCCAGTTTCCGGCATCATGCTGAGCGCTGCCAGCAGCACAGTGATCATGACGGTTGCCTTGCGCATTGCTCCTCCGCCTTGGCTGCCAGTATACCATGGGGAACCCGAGGGAGGGGTTATGATGCGTCTCACGGCTGCGTGCTTGCCGCCGGGTTTGAAATTGGTGCAATCGCGGCTTAGCACCCGTCGGATGACGCCGAGCGGATGATTCCACGCGCGTCGGTCGTAAACTCGCGCCGGCAGACGTGCTGGCCGTACCCGTCTTCCCAATTATAGCTATACAGCACGAGCCTGCCGCCGTCCGGGAGCAGCATTTCCGCTGCGGGCGCTCCCCAGGTCTGGACCAATTCATTGCGGTGATGGCCGATCCAGCCCCGCAGAGTCTCGTCCCCGGTGGGGCAACCGGAGGCGAACAAGACCATCGTCAGCAACCACCAACCGCCGAGCCGGCAGGGTGCCGGAAATCGTTGTTCGGCGTTGGGGGGCGCGGGCGAAGAATCGCCGGCGGGGCTTTCAATTGCCACAAGCCATCGGCGAGCTCGCAGCACGCGTTCATCCATCTCCCGCATGCTCTTCGGCATGGTCACAGCGGGTGTCCTTCTGTCCCTTCCCATTCAGCTCGACCGCAAGCGCCCGGTCTGTGATCGAGAGCGTACAGCCTGCGCAAGTCCAGAATCCGCCCGTGTGGAGCAACGTCTCTGTACAGCGCGGACAGGTCTTGCCGGGACGTCTGTTCATCCAGAGGCATCTCCCGCCGGGGCTGGCGGCGCTCTGGGCGCCGCGTGGCTGGCCTCAGTAAGCGACTGACTCGATGCCGGACTTCAGGACAAGAGCGGCAAGAGAGGTTACGCCTGTCTTGTGAGGCCGGGGTATCGTTCGGTCAGTTCCGGATACAGATCCGGGTACCACTTCTCCACGCATTGAGGGCAAATCGTTTTGGAGAGCACGGCTCGTGAGAGCGCTTCCAGGTATCGATCCGGCGACCGCCAGGAGCCATTCACGCCGCGCAGGCTTTTGCAGGAGGCGCAAATCGGCAACAGGTGCTGAAGGGTCCACACCTGCTCCTGGGACTTTTTGTGCTGGAGCGAGAGGCCGACCGTCAGCCACAGGGTCAGGATCGACAGGAACCGGTTGGAGAGGGCCATCCACAGAGGCGCTCCCGGAGGGGAGAAGACGAATCCCATAGCAATCAAAGCCGTGCAGACTCCGGCAACGCCCAGACTCCACCCAGGAGCCGACCAGCGCAAAGCCAGCAGCATCGGGATGATGTACAGCACTCCGGTCGCCACGCCGAGCGGTGTCCACAGGTCCAACAGGAAAATCGACAGGATCAGGAGAAGGGTGAGCGCGCCCAAGGCCTGGTCTCTAGCTGTCCACATAATGTCCTTCCGTGGTTGATTGTCCGACCGCGGCGGAATGTAGCCCTCGCTCTATCTAATGGGTGAAGGCGAAGAGGCCCAATTATGCGACACGCAAGAGGCATGAAGATTAACTAAGATAACACAATTAGATAGATGGCAGGAAGTGGATCTTAGGGGTGGTCTGTCCTCCGCCCTCAGGCCTGTGTATTTCTTGCACAGCGAGTATTCAATTTCATACAGACGAAAAGCATTGGCAGTCAAGGCGTTAGGATTTTTCAGAGACAATCCCTGTAGGGACGCACCTGCACGGACCGGCTCTGATCAAAAGGACAGCCAATGGGGCTAACCTCATGAAACTACAACCATGTTTGGAAAGAACCACGGGAGGCACCGGCTTTGCTCAATCACTTCGCAAGCGTTCCGGAGCAAGGCATGAACGTCGAGCGACCAGTTTGAGCCGGTCAAGCAGGATAAGGAGAAACCAAGATGATTGCGCAACGAATGGATGTTCGACGGAGGACCGCCGAACCAAGGCGTCGGGTGATCAAAGCCGTTGCACGTCTGCCCCGCCTGTCCGGGACGAGCCATCGTCGGGCGAGGTTTCAGTATGACCGCGTCGTCGCCCAGAGACTGGCGAACCAAATGGAGTCGCTGGTGCGCCGACTCATCCTCACTTGGGGACGAACGATTGCTCAGTACCGGCGTCGGATGAAGCAGGCGGCGGGCAGCCTCGCCTGTCACTGGGAGGTGAGAAGAAGCCGCAAGCGGCGAACCCTTCGGTTACGCTGGGCGACCTGGACGGTGACCGTCGGCTGGGCATGCGTGTCGAAGCGGCGCAGAACACAGAGGAGCCTGGCCGTGGCTCCAGCCGTCCCTTTTATCAACAAAGGCGAGCGTCCCTCCAAAGGGCACGGAGCCGCGATTCAGCCGTCACCGGCCAGGGCCTTTGCCGAAGGGCTGGCCGTCGCGCACGAAGGAGGATCCGACGTCCGATCCACGGGCCAATCCGCGAGATGGGTCAGCGGCTCGCAGGATAATCCGTGCGGGAACGTGACGACCGACAACAAGATCGCGTGACCGCCAAGGAGGACGTCATCTACTTTGGAAGAGGGGTGGAGTTCAAGGGGAGGCTCACCTTCGATGGCACCATCCGGATCGACGGACGCCTGGAAGGGGAGATCCATACGGAAGGGACGATCGAGGTCGGAGAAACCGGCGTGCTTGAGGGCCTCATCCATACCGGCACGCTGATCAGCCACGGCACGGTCAAAGGCACCATCACCGCGACCAACAAAGTCGATCTTCTGAAAGCCAGCGTGCTGATCGGCGAGATCGACACGCCGGTGCTCTCGATCGAGGAGGGGGCGCATCTCCAAGGGTTCTGCAACAAGGGGGACTGTGGCTGTGCCGAGCGGGAGGATCAGGACCGAGGAGGCCCGGTCGAACCGTCCGCGTGACAGGGTGAGAGCAGGGACGTGAAAGAAAAGTCCTTTTGGATCAAGGTCAGCATTCTCCTGACCCTGGCGCTCGTCATGCTTGCGCGGGTCCGCGGCAAGCTCTGAATCACCGGGTTGGCCTGCAAGCGGAGGGTGAGAACGGAAGAAAAGGAACGTGTGGAGCGCATCTCCGAGAAGGGACCTTCAACGTGCAGGCAGCGGACACCCGCGCGATCGTGTCCGGTTCTACGATGAGGAGGCACAGCATGAAAATACTGGACGCCATGAGCATGAAAG
>CAZKHY010000014.1:0-35347 GCA_964552455.1 uncultured Nitrospira sp. | reverse complement strand
GGTTCTACGATGAGGAGGCACAGCATGAAAATACTGGACGCCATGAGCATGAAAGTGCTGAACCGAAGGTCCGGCCTATCGGCCGAATCGTTGGAGGGAGCCTTGGATAGAACCGAGGGAAAACGGATCACGGCGGCACCGGCCATGGGGCAAAAGACCATTCTCCTTGTCGAAGACGATCCGTCCACCCTTACCCTGTGCGGCATGTTTCTTCGCGAAGAAGGGTTCACCGTCCTCACTGCCGGCACCGGCCAGGAGGCCTTGCGGGTCTGTCAGCAGCATCCCGGTCCCATTCATCTCCTGATCACGGACATCGTGCTGGCACCTTCCAAGCTGCAGTTGCAACTGGAGAAAAAGAGTGCGCAGCGGGAAGACGTCAACGGCGTGCAGTTGATGCGACAGGTTATGTCACTCCGGAAGGGCATCAAAACCATTCTGATGTCCGGTCATTCCGATGAACGTATCGCCTCTCTCAACGTTCACAAAGCAGGCATCCCCTTTCTGCGAAAACCCTTCAACATTGAGGCTCTTGCCCGGATGGTTCATCAGGCGCTTGATGACCAGCCCGCAGCCTGACCGAGTCGGTCCGCAGCGTGGCGCACGCCGTTCCGCGCCGCACCCGCGGAGGAATCGGGGGACGCCCAGCGGTGGTCTGCGGGACCGGCGGCGCTGGCGAACACACCGGCTGCGATGAAGGGAAGATGAAGGGAAAATGGTTGTCGGTCGGCGCGTGCTGGAGAGGAGACTCACTATGAAAGCCACATGCATACTCGCGACGGCGGTGATCGTGTCTCTCGGAACAGGGGCCTGTGCCTATGCGACCGGTCCGATGCCGGCCCAGGAGAGCACCCTGACGCAGGAGTCGGGGGGGCCGCCTCCCGACTTCGTGATGCATCAGGAGGAGGCTCGAAAGCAGCGCACTCCAGCGAACGATCACCGGTCGGACCAGAACGCACAGGTGACATTGGGAGGTGCCAAGTCAGTCGTCTTCGGGGAGGTCTTCAAAGTCGATGGCGAGCGCTACTTCGTCAAGGATGAAGATTCGGGAGACGAAGTGCGCCTGCTTGTGAACAAGGATACGAACGTGGACTGCGGTGAGGCGGCGACGATTCCAGAACCAGGGCTCATCGGCAAACAGCCGGGCTCGCTGGATCCGGGAGCCAGTGCAAGGCAGATCAGTCAGGGGCAAAGGAAGGACGAAACGGCGATCGGTTCGGGCTTCAGGATAGGCTGGTGCTCGTTCCAGGCCGGCGACAGGGTGAAGGCCGAGGTTTCCGATACAGGCATCGTCACCACCCTCAAGCTGGCGTCGAACGGCGGAGAGGCGCAACCGCGGTCAATTGGAAGAAGCGCCGGCACCGGGGAATTGGCGATGCCCCAACAGGAAAAGCCCGGTCAGCTCGACATGACCGGCGCGCACGGGTATCCCCCCAAGCAATATGTCATCCTTCCGGTTCCACGCGGAAATCTGGTGCCCACCAGAGACCACACCCTCATTCCGAGCCCCGTCAAGAGTCCCGATGGGAAGACGCTGGGAACCCTCGTGAACCTCATCATGGATTCGAATACAGGGCAGGTCGAATACGCGGACGTGCTGCTCGCGGACACGGCGCAGGTCGTTCCGGTGCCGTGGATCCACTTCAAGATCAGCCAGCACACGGGCGCCCTCGTCCTGAACACGACGCACTATCAGCTGGAGCCGGCCATCACCAGGAAGGATGTCACGGACCGGTCACCGGCGATCGACCAGTTCGTCAAGGACATGGAGAGTGCCAGAGCGCCGGCTGACTTGCTGCGCCCGGGGGAGAGCCCCAAGAGGAGCGCTGCCGCGGAGGGATTGCAATCCAAGAGGAGCGGGGGGCAACCCGGGTGCGGGGATGGCGTGAAGTGCGAGCTGTTAAAGGGACAGGTGATACAAGTCCAGGACCAATTCATCGAGGTGAAGGACGGCTCCAGCAAAGAAGTGCGCCTCTATGTGGATCGCAACACCGACAAGGGACAGGTCAATATTAAAGACGGGTCGTTCAAAGTGGGAGACACCATCGAAGCCTACGTCACGCCTACCGGTTACGCTCAGTCCATCACGCTTACACGTGAACAGGCTGGTATGCCGGATGACCCCGAAAGCTGAGCCCGGAAACCGGCCGGTGATCATCATGTTTGTGAAGTGGAGGAGTCGCTCATGAATGCCGCAATCCGTGGAATTGGAACACCCAAGGAGGCCCATATGAAAAAGGTCGTCGTCGGCACGTTCGTCATGCTCCTGTGGATGGGATCGACCAGCCTGTGCTTGGGCCAGACTACGCCGGCTCAACCGACGCAGCCGGCGACCCCGGAACGGAGCAACAAGGGTGGTCAGGTGCGCGGCCTCGATCGTGCGGATGAAGTGGCCGGCCGGCGCGGGCAGCAAGGGCGCGAGACGGCCCGCGAAGCGCAGGCCAATCGTCTGGACAGACCGGAACGCCATGAGCGCGGGGCCCGCGGACGATAGGGCCGAACGGCGGCTCGCGAGGGGATAAGCCTGGAGGGGGCAATGCATTGTCCGCGCTGCAAGGGGCTGATGGTACTCGATCCCTACGTCGACCTGTGGGACCATCGAAGGCGGTCGCCTGTCCTAGTATGGCGCTGTATCACCTGTGGCGAGATGCTGGACCCCGTGATCGCGTCGAATCGGGCATCCCCGCCGTCAGTTCGTGAGGCCTATGCGAGAACGAAACGGGTGGCCCTCTGAGCAAATCATAGATGAAGGAGGGAACGTGCGTGCGCCGGTGTCGACGGGCGCGAAGCAGCGGAAGAGGAAGGAACGATGGGACGATCACGCTGGGTGCCGCGCTGGGTGATTGTCGTGTTTGCCATGCTCCTGGCTGGATGCAGTTCGTCTGGGACGCTGGGGATCGTGACCAAGAGCACCGCGGACCCGGTCGCCCTGCTGAAATCAGGGCAGGCCTTCGAAGAGCTGGGTCCGGTCGAGGCGCAAGCCTGCCGTCATTTTGTTCTGGCGGTCGTTCCTTGGGGAGAAGGCGATTTTGGTCATGCCGTAGCTAAGGCCTTGGAAGAAAAGGGCGGGGATGCGCTGCTCAACGTGAGCGTCGAGACCAGCTTGTACGGCTTTGTTCCCATTTACAATGTCTATTCGTTCACCTGCACAACTGTCAAAGGGATTGCCATCAAGTTTAAATGATCTTCCCGGCTCACCATCTGTTCAAGCTGTTGCCCGGCTCTCTGCTTACCTTTCCTCTGTTCTGCGGTTCACTTCCCTGTAGGGATTCGCCTGCAGGGCTGGGTGGGCCTAATCTCAATACGTTAGCTCAGAGGCATGATTCAAGCGTAGGTCATTTCCTTCAATATGTGCAAGCTTCAAGTCTTCCTGCTCACAAACCAGGCCAGCCTATCCCATTGAAATCGATGAACTTCTCATCACGGGGAAAGGTCGGGCCTTTATTTTGCCTCTTTCCTGCTCGGGATTGCGTGAAGCAGAGCCATGACTGCCCTGGGACGATGGTTGACGCGAGAACGCTTGCAAGGAGATGAAAGAGATGAAACTGGCACGGCATGTACTGGCGTTCGTCGTGGCTGGTGCCCTCAGCGGCTGTGCGGGGATGACCGATGAGCAGCAGCGGCTGCTTTCCGGCGGCGGGATTGGAACGGCCGGCGGGGCGGCGCTTGCCGCTGTCACGGGGGGCAGCATCCTCATCGGTGCGGCGGTGGGCGGTGCCGCCGGTGTGGCTGGAGGTGCGCTCCTGAACGAACAGGAACGGGCCAAGTCTTCGAACACCGCCAAGGGGAAGAAGGCAAACGCAGACAAATCGTACGAGGCCAAAGCGGATTGAGACCCTACCGACACGAGCAACGCTCGAACGTCCTGCAAGCCATCTCTGCCGACGGGAGGTGATGCGATGCAATTTGTCACGATTCTCCGCGAATACCGCGCCTCAGGGGCCTGCGCGGATTGTGGTCGGCCTTCCGATCTCCTCATTCCCGCCTACAACCGGTTTACCCAATCGAAGGTGCACCTCTGTCCTACCTGCTCGGCATGGCATGGCGAGCAGGCGGGCGCGCAGTTCATCCCGCATTTGGGGGCCCAGGTTCCTCCGCAGGGATATGTCGAAGCCTGTAAAGATAAAGATCATGATGGGAGAGGACGGTGAGAAAATGGAGAAGCCGGAATTCTTCAAGAGGGACCGCTTCTACAGCTACATCCTGCCGGGAAGTCTTTTGCTCTGGCTGGCACTGGTGATGTCGATCGGATGGTGGCTGGGGTGGGGGTGAGGCCGGTCGCTTCTTGCCCGACAGGATGAGCTACGAGAATCCAGCCGTCACGACTCGGTTGCGGCCTCCTTGCTTGGCCTGGTAGAGGGCGGAGTCAGCCGCCTGGATCAAGGCCTCGCACGTCATGCCATGGTCCGGGAACACGGCCACGCCGAGAGAAATCGTGACGGGATCGAGATTGCGGTTGTCGAACGACAGCGGAAGGTGTTCCACGGCCACCCGCAGTGCGTCAGCCCGCCGCGTCGTGTCTTCCAATGACGCGGCGGGTAAAATGAGCACAAACTCCTCGCCGCCGAGCCGCGAGACGATATCGCCGCTCCGGCACTTGGCCTTCAGCAGCCCGGCAAACTCCCGCAAGACCATGTCGCCAGCCAAATGGCCGAAGGTGTCGTTCACGCGTTTGAAATGGTCGAGATCCAGCATGATCATCCCGACCGGATGGCGGTTCCGGTGGGCCCGGCGCAATTCGAGGTCCAGGAGCTCGGTGAGGTAGCGGCGGTTAAACAAGCCGGTAAGCGGATCACGCGTCGCCTGGGAGCGGAGCACGGCGCGCAGTTTGAGGTTGGCGATCGCGAGCGCGATGTGCTGGGCCATCGCCTGCGCCATGCGTTGCATGGAAGAATCCAGCGCCTGGTCCGGCGGCCCTGCGAGGCGTTCCGTGCGCCGGCCGCCCTGCACGTAGAGCACTCCCAGCGTCTCGCTTTCTGCGATGATGGGGACGCACAGGTACGAGAAGGGAAGGGGACGGCCGAGGTGCTGGCAGAAGGGCCCGGCGCCGGATTGTCCCCTGACGTAGATCTGCGCGCGCCGGAGCGCCCAGCACTCGTCCAGCCGGAATTCGGTCCGGCTCGAAAGCGGCTCGTGCCACGTGACGACCGTTTCCACGATGGGGCTGGCACTGCCGACGACCGCTAAAAGCCCCCCTTCGTCCCGAAAGAGCTGCGGCGCATAGGTGCTGATGATGGCGTAGGCTTCCTCCAGGGTATGGGAGGACTGGAGGAGCCCGCCCATTTCGCTCAGCAGGGTGATCTGGCGGGACTGCTGTTCGAGTTCGCGCACCCGATCCAGCAACATTTGATTGGTTTTGGCCAGGACCTTCTCGGTCCGCTTGCGCTCCGAAATGTCTCGCACGATCTTGGACACCCCGATGACGGTTCCTTCCGGGGACTTGATCGGGGAAATCGTCAGCGAGACGTCGATCAGCCCCCCATCTTTCCGCCGCCTCAGGGTCTCGAAGTGGTCGATCCGCTCGCCCCGCTTGAGGCGGTCGAGGATGGCGGACTCTTCGTCGAGGCGATCGGGGGGATGCAGCAGCGTGACAGGCTGTCCGATGGCTTCCGCAGCGGTGTAACCGAAGATACGTTCTGCGGCGGCATTCCAACTCGCGATGTTCCCCGCCAGGGTCTTGCCGATAATGCCGTCGTGTGAGGACTCCACGATGGCCGCGAGCTGGGCCTGCACGGCGATCGCCCGTCGTCGTTCCCCCACGATCGTGGCCAGGGTCAGAATCATCACCGCGGTGAAGATCATGAACGTCTGCAGCAGGGTCAGGGACTCGTTCCAGGTGAGGCCTACAAACGGCCCGAAGCCATGGAGGGTGCCCCGGATGGCGAGACCCGCAAGAAGAACGGAGACGGTGGCGGCTTCACGCGGACCGAATCGGAATGCCGACCAGACGAGGATGGGCACGCACAGGTAGGCAAGCGGATACTCCTTGGCCGTCGTCGGCAGCCAACCCCCGAACACGAGTTGCCCGACCACGGCCAGCGCAAGGAGCAGGAGCATGGCCTCGATGATTTGGTTCCGGTTCCAGTTGAAATGCGGGGGAGGGCTCCAGAGCAGGAGCAGCGGAGTGACGAGCAGGGCGCCTCCCGCATCGCCCAGCCACCAGGTCAACCAGATGAAGCCGTAGTCGGACCAGTCGGCATACCCGCCGAGCGCGAGGCTGGTCACGCCGCAGGTGGCGCTGAGGGCCGTACTCCCCAGGCCGGCCAGCACCGTGAATTTGAAAATGTCCGGCACGCGGTCGAAGGCGTGACGACCTTGCGCGAATGTGTTCGCCAGATAGGCGCCGGCCAGTCCTTCAAGGGTGTTGCCGAACGCGATGCCGAGCGACGTCAGCACGGATCCCGCGGTCGTCATGTTGACCAGGAAGGCGCCCAGAAAGATGCCCGGCCAGACTCGGTACCCAAAGAGGAGAAGCGCGGCCAGGGCGATGCCCGTCGGCGGCCATACGGCGGTCGCGCTGACGTGGAAAAAGGCGAACATCAGCCCCAGTTTTCCGGCGAAGAAATACAGGGCGGCGAGGGAGAGCGTGGTCGCAGTTGTGTGCAGAATGCTCTTGGGAAGAGGCATGGCTGCAACCTTCTATGAATTTATGAGCAATTACGGTGCCGAATGAAAGGGGGAGAACGGCTGGCTGGTAACCAGTTGATTTTAAGGATCGGTCTGCTTGATTCCTCGGCGGGTATGCGGCGGCCTTGGAGTGGATTTCCGAAGTACGAGGGTGCGGCACCGGCAGGAAAGAACAGAATTTGGCTTCAGCAGAAACCAGTAGGATAGACTTGTTCCAAGCGTGGAAATGCCGACGCCCACGCTGAAGGCCGGGGCCTCGCACCCCGTGCAACCGGCTTGATCCGCGCAGGCGGCTCCGGCTTTCGAGGGCCCGCCCCTGTCGTCGGCGATTTCTGCTACAGGGGCCGCAACTCGATCCTGCGCGGCCCGTCGGGCTTTCCGTCGAGCAAGGGAGGCCGCGGGCGCTCTTCCAAGGTGACGCGGACTTTCTGGGCGGTTCCGTCTCGGACGATGCTCAATTCAATCGTCTGGCCGACCTTGAGTCCGTTCATGACCTTGGCGAATTTCTGGGGTGTCTTGATGTCCATGCCGTTCACTTCCTGGAGAATGTCTCCGCCCAGGATCCAGGGCTCATCTTCGATTGTGATCCGCAGTTTGCCGCTGCGCAACCCTGCCCGATGAGCCGGACTGCCCCATTCCACTCCCTGCACGAGCACCCCGTGTCGCAGCGGGAGCGCGATCAGGTTGATGACCTCCTCGGTGAGCAGCTTGCCCATGAACCCCAACCAAGGCCGGATCACCCGGCCATGCTGGTGCAATTCCGGCAGCACCTCTTTCACCGTATTGATGGGAATGGCAAACCCGATGTTCTGCGCCCCGACCAGCAGGGCCGTATTGATGCCGATCACGCGGCCCTCGCTGTCGACCAGCGGGCCCCCGCTGTTGCCCGGGTTGATGGCGGCGCTCGTTTGAATGATCCGGTCATGGAAGATTTCACCCGCTTCGGGGGTCCTGCCGAACCCGCTGACGACGCCCGTCGTGAGGGCATAGCCCAGGCCGAAAGGATGTCCGATCGCCAGCACCTGCTCCCCGATCTCGACGCGGTCGGAATCGCCGAATTGGGCGACGGTGTATTTGCCCTTGGGGAGGGGGACCCGGAGGATGGCCAGGTCGGTCACGGGGTCGATCCCGACGAGATCGGCGGGCAATCTGAGGTTGTCGTGCAGCATCACGGTGATTTTGGTTGCGCCGTAGACCACGTGCGAGTTGGTCAGGATCGTGCCGTCCTGGTCCAGAAGGATACCCGACCCGATGCCGGTGTTTTCCCCCTGGGGGAGATGTTCTCTGGTCAGGTAGGCGGACGTAATGAACACCGTGGAGGGAGCCACTTGTTTATACACCTTGACGGTCGACTCATGGTCAGGAGTCGCCGCGTACGAGTCGACCGTGAAGAGGAGCGCCGTCAGAAGGGCGGCAAGCGGGGCGAGGCGGCGGACGGTGTTGGCTTTCGTCATGGTTGGTTTCTCCCTGTATAGAGAGCCTCAGCGCCTTGATCGCGGCGTAGAGCCGGTTGCGAAGATTGTAGCACAAGGCAGGCTCCTCCCCGCTTGTCGGACCGTATCCCTCGGTGTCGTGCCAGTTCTCGCGATCGTTGCCCTTGAAACCGGCCCGGGGTTTTGCCGGCTCAAGAGCCAGCTTGGAGTGGCATGATTCGCGCCGGAAGTGGTACAACGTTCGGAGCAGGCGCTTCCCGGCGACAGCGAAAGGATCACGGGCAATGGGCTTGAGGAGAGGCGGTCGCCTGGCTGCCTACATGGTGATTGGATACGCGGTCCTGGGTTTTGCCTGGATGGGTGTCTCCTCCGCGGAGGGCGAATCCTCCGCGACCGCCTCCCTCGTCGGTACCTGGGCCTGCCAATCAATCTACGGCGGCCCCTTTACCGGCCGGTCCTGCCACACGTGGCCGCAACTGTCGCTTCGTTCCGATGGAGCCTATGTCTGGGGCAGTGAGCAAGGGATCTGGGAACTGAAGGAGGGGACGCTGCGCCTCTCCGCCCGCACCGGGACGGGAAGACTCACTGCCGAGGGACAATTGATCGTCGAGTATGAAGTGAAAGGGACGCGCTATCGGCAAACCTTGTTCAGGCGGCGAGAGTGAGGAAGCGGGGAGCGGAAAAACCATGCGCACGAGCACGATGGACCGTTGTCTTCCACGCCGTCAGAGCACCAGGAGGGAAGCATGGCACTGTGGCCGATCTTTGTGACCGTATTTCTGGCCGAACTGGGGGATAAGACGCAATTGGCCACCCTGCTCTTTGCCGCCGATCAGCGGGTGAGCCGGATGGGGGTCTTTGTCGCGTCCGCCGGCGCCTTGGTCCTCTCCAGTTTCATCGCCGTGCTGGTCGGCTCGCAACTGTCACACTACGTTTCCCCCCGCGTGCTCAAGATCGTGGCAGGGCTCGGTTTTGTGGCCATCGGGGTCTGGGTGCTCTTCGATGCTCGGAGTTGAGCCGATCACGGCATCGTCGCCGTCGCGCAGAAGGCAAGCGGCAGCGCCTTCCCGTCCTGCCATGGCCGGATCGTGGATGGCCAACGTGAGCTCGTGAGGGGTCTTATGGGGGCAACCCGCGCGATCAGCGCCATCAGATGGTCTCTTGCCCTCCTGGCACTGGCCGGCTGTGCCGGCCCGCCGCCCGCGCCGTCGCCGGCTGTGGCACATCCCGAGCGGTACGTGCAGTACGTGCAGACGACCGGCTCCTACCGTTGGCCCGACAAACCCCTGAAGGGTACGGTTTGGGTGAAAGGCTCCACCGGACCTGGCGCCGACGAGGCGCTCCTGGTGGCGAGGGGCGCCCTCATCATGATGGGGTTTGACGTGGTCGAACGGGACCAGCTTCCGCTCCTGCTGAAGGAGCAGGAGACCCAACTCAGGTACGGAGACGATCGCCGGGCCGATCAGGTGAGCGTCGGGAAGCTCACCGGGGCGCAGCTCGTCGCCTTCGTTGAAACCGAGAGCCGTCCCAGCAAGGGCTACTACGCGGACGGCTACGAGGTGAGCGTGTCCGTCCGCGTCGTGAGTGTGGAAACGGGGGAGGTCTTTTTTCTGGGCAAGGCCCGGTGGACCAAGCCCGTGCCGTCTCCCACCTATGGGATCGATGAGCTGGCCACGCGGGCGGTCTCGCGGGCCGTCTGCCCGTCGGACGCATGGGATGAAGCGTCCGATGCAAACGGCTGGACCGGGCGATGCCAACCGTAGGTGCGTCTCACCGACGTCCGGCAAACTCCGATCCGCCTCTCTTGTTTTGACTGCAACGCTGCAACCCCGGTCTCCCCGTCGAACGGGACGACGAGGCGGCCTACTCGGTCGTCCGCATGATCTCCTGCGGGCGGTGAGCGGTCTCGGCTCGGGGGGATGACGGGACGGGGCTCGGCAGGGCTGGGCGGACGCTGGCACCTACATGTCTTGGAGAGAGAGGAACGAGTCATCGCAGGAGGGCTGAGCCTGCTTGGACCGCCGGCCGCGAACAAGGAAATGGGACAGCGCGAGCCATCCCCAGGCGGCGGCGCTCAGTGCGACGGTCAGAAGCAGGAAATGGTCGTGAAACGCCTCCATGGCAGCCGTATCGGCGGGAGACCTGAAAAGCTTGAGCGGTGGCCCGTCGGCCCGGGTCTTCGGGAGGTTCTCTACCCGGCCGCCTCGCCCGGCGTGACGCGACCGGAACCCCAGCGCAAGCCGATGTTGAGGATGCGCTGCAGGAGGATCTGATACGGAAGGCCGGCCCGCGCCGCCGACTTGGCGAAGTCCTCGTCGTGCGCGATCTGGGGGTTGGGGTTGGCTTCCAGGACGTAGAGCTTGCCGGTCGGGTCGAGCCGGAGATCGATGCGCGCGTAGCCGCTGAGGCCGAGGATGCGGTAGACGCGCTTCGCGATGCGAAGGATCTCTCTCGCCGTGCCGTTGGGCAGCTCCTTCGCGGCATCGGAGGCGATGCCGTACTTGGTCTGGTACTTGCGGCTCCACTTGACCCGCTCGGTGGCGATGCGCCGGCATTCCTCCGGCATCTTGTCCATGGTCAGCTCCCAGACCGGGAAGACTTGCAACTGCCGGCTCCCCAGGACGCCCACGTAGAGTTCGCGGCCTTCGATGTACCGTTCCACGAGGGCGCCGGACCCCACGCTGTTGTGGATGAACGCCACCCGCTCCTTGAGCCTCTCGTCGTCCTCCACGATCGAAGCCTGGGAAATGCCCAGGGACGCTTCCTCGGAGACCGACTTCACGATCAGGGGAAATTCCAGGCGCTTGGGCCGCTTGACCGTCGCACCCAGGGGGCAGGCGAAGAAGTCCGGGCTGGAGATGCGGTGGTAGGACAGGACCTTCTTGGCCAGGCTCTTGTCGCGGGCCAGCATCAAGCCGCGGGGATTGCAGCCGGTGTAGGGCATCCGCAGGAGCTCCAGATAGGACACGACGTTTTGGTCGTAGACCGCGACCCCGTCGAACTCCTCCAGGAGGTTGAAGGCAATGTGCGGCTTCCATTCGTCGATGGCCTCCCGGATCACGCTCAGGTCGTTGCGCAGGCCCAGGGGGCGCACCTCGTGCCCCATCTCGCGGAGCGTCGTCACGATGTCGTACTCGGTCTTCCACTCGACGGTCGCGAGATCCACGCCTTCCCCCGGCTTCTCCGGCGGGATCAGGTCTGTGTGCATGAGCACCAGGACGCGCAACGGCTTCATAGGGCGACCCGGTGGCGACCGCTGTGCAGGTAGTTCATCGTTTGCACCGTGAGGAGGATCGTGAAGTCCAGCTTGGCCTGGTCCTCCGGCACGGCCAGCCGCAAATTCAGCTCCCGGCAGCGGGAAATCATCGCTTCCAGGACCTGGTCGATCGTGTATTGATATTCACCGGTCCAGCCGGCCACCTTGCGGCGGACTTCCTTGCGGAGGCGGCTCAAAAAGCTCGCCGCCGTCTTGTTGGCCTTGAACGCGGGCGCGTCCGAGAACAGCCGCCGGAGATCTCCGTCGTAGAAGGTCTGATGCGTGAGTCCGTAGTGTTCCCGTTTCGCTTTATAGTGTTCCCGCAGGGTTTTCTGCAGGCTGGAGAGGGGATCGACGGGCGGCTGCGCGGTGACCGGCGGGGGCGTGCCGGCGATCTCGCGCATCAGGTCGTCCAGGTAGGCCAGTTTTTTCAGCGCCGGCCAGCCGACGTACCGGTCCCGCCACTGGGACCCGGGGGTGAGCCAGACCGCGAAGGTCTCGGCGAAGTCCTCGTCCGGGTGGCTTTGGGCGTACCAGGCGTCGAGGTGCAGGACGAAGCTCTTGCTGTAAGGTTTGGGGGCATAGTGATCGGGGTAGGGCTTGGAGGATTTCCCGAACAACTGCTGCCGCCGCCGTCGCCGCCGCAAGCGGTAGGCGTTCTCGATTGCGTGCCCGGCCTCGTGCCGGAGGATGCGCATGCACCACTCGGGCGTGCCGCCTTCGACTTCCAGCATCTGGTTGAGCTCCAGCTTGGCCAGGCGGGGGTGGACCAGATAGAAGGGGATGGCGATGCCCGGCACCCCGTCCGGGGTGAACCATTCATCCGACAGCCAGTAGTGAGGCCGGAAGGCGATGTGCTGGGCCTCCAGCTCGGCCGCAAGCTGCTGGATCTGCGCTTCCACGTGGCTGCCCTCGATGGTGACGGGCAGGTCGCACAAGCGCACGTCCAGGAGGCGCTCGTCCGGCCAGGCGGTCCAGTCCGGGCTCAGTCCGTGATTCGCGGTCGGGGGCTCGCTCACGATCGGGGCGTTCGCGTCGCTCGGTTTGTCCACGGCTTGGTTCCCCATCAGGGACTCTTGAACGGTCAGTGCCGTAAGTATAGCACCATGCAGGGATTTACTCGAATCAGGAGGCCCTGGCCGGCGAAGTTGACACAATTCTCGGCAAGAAGTAGCCTGTCTCCGTTTTTTATTTCGCGCAGGGTTGAAGCCCGGTCCATCATCCTACAACCAAGGCTAGGTCAATGTGGCTGATGCCAAGACACAAGGACAGTGACGGTGGAATGTCCGCGATCACCGGGCCTTGGCTGCTCGTTCTGATCGGGACCCTGTGCCTCTGGTCCGTGGCTCCCCGTGATGTATGTGCCGAGGTGCAGGTGCTGCCGGGGGCCTCGCTGACCATCGGCGGTCACGTGATTTCGGAACATGCCGCGGTGGTCGCGTATCCTACGGTGAAAGAGGTGCTGGCTGCCTTCGGTCAGGCGGAGGACGCCTTGCAGAAACGGGATCTCGAGGCCCTCATGCGGTTTTATGCCAAGGCCTACAATTATAATGGACTGAAGCTGGCTGATGTCCGGCGGGTCTGGGGAGAGGTCTTCACCCACTACCGGCAGATTGCGTCGACGCATCACTTCACGGAACTGAAGGTGGTGCAGATGGGTTCCCAGCCCCTTGCGGAATTGACCTGTACGGGCGGCCTCTATGGCACGGAGAAAGTCAGCGGCAAGCGCATCACGATCGACAGCTGGTTCCGTGAGGTCCACTATCTTGTCAAAGAGGACGGAGCCTGGCATTTTCTCGGCAACGCGGGCAACGTCCCAACCGAGGCGCCGGCCTGGACTGCGCCCCATCATCCTTTGTTTTGACGAACAGAGACGTTGGTATGACCAGGCGAAGAATCAAGCTCTTCTCCCTCGTGAACTCCGCCCTGGCGCTTGCGATGATGCTCCTGGCGGAACCCTCGCATGCCTTCACCCATGAGATGGATGCTTTGTGGCTGGATACCAACCCGGTCCCTCACGGGAACTGCCTCCATTTTCTCGTGAAAGCCTGGCCGGAGAAAATCTACCGGGGACGGACATCGGCGCACGATTGCCTGGTCAAGGCGATCAGGGACTATCGCAACGGTGATCATGAAGAAGCCATGGGCTGGCTGCAGGCGGCGTTCTGTCCCAATCGGGAGGCTCAGCAGAATCTGGTCCGCCAGGCCCCGGCCGTCCTGGACTACTTGCTCGCGAAGTACGGAGCGGAAGTCGGGTAGGGGAAGCAACCCATGATCTTCTGGTTCGTCCTCCTCTACCTGCTCGTCTCGGTCGGCATCGGGCTCTATGCCGGGACCCGGGTGCACAACACCAAGGATTTCGCGGTGGCCGGCCGCAGCCTGCCGCTGCCGGTGGTCACGGCCACGGTGTTCGCCACCTGGTTCGGCGCCGAGACCGTGTTCGGCATCTCCGCGACGTTCGTCAAGGAGGGGCTGCACGGGGTGGTGGCCGATCCCTTCGGCTCCAGCATGTGCCTGATCCTGGTCGGGCTGTTCTTCGCCGGCCGCCTCTACCGGCTGAACCTGCTCCCGGTCGGCGACTACTACCGGCTGCGGTACAACCGCACGGTGGAGGTGCTCTGCACGCTCTGCATCGTGGCCTCCTACCTCGGCTGGGTCGCCGCGCAGATCAAGGCCCTGGGTCTTATTTTCAACGTGGTGACGGGCGGGGCGGTGAGCCAGCCTCTGGGCATGGTGATCGGCGCCGCGATCGTGCTCACGTACACCACCTTCGGCGGCATGTTCTCGGTGGCGATCCTCGACTTCGTCCAGATCACGGTGATCATGGGCGGCATGCTCTACATCGGCTCCGTGATCAGCGGCCTCACGGGCGGCGTCGGGGCGGTGCTCAGTCACGCGGCTTCGGCCGGGAAGCTGTCTTTCTTCCCCGAGGCCCGGTCTGATGCCTGGATTCCCTTCCTCGGCGCCTGGATGACCATGATGCTGGGCTCGATCCCCCAGCAGGACGTCTTCCAGCGCATCACCTCGGCCAAGGACGAGCGGACCGCCGTGCGCGGCTCGGTGCTGGGCGGTTCCCTCTACTTCCTGTTCGCCTTCGTGCCCATGTTCCTGGCCTACTCGGCCACGCTGGTGGATCCGGCGATGTTCGGCACGCTGCTGCAGAAGGACTCGCAACTGGTGCTGCCGACCCTGATTCTCCAGCATACGCCGGTCTTTGCCCAGATCATCTTCTTCGGCGCCGTGCTCTCGGCCATCATGAGCTGCTCGAGCGCCACGCTGCTGGCGCCGTCGGTGGCCTTCAGCGAGAACATCCTCAAAGGCCTGTTTCCGCGCATGAGCGACCGGACGTTCCTGCGCACCATGCGCACGGTGCTGGTCTGCTTCGCCGGTCTCGTCTTGGGGTTCGCGCTGAATTCCGAGGCGACCATTTTCAAGATGGTGGAAAACGCCTACAAGATCACGTTGGTGGCCGCCTTCGTCCCGCTGTTCGCGGGCCTCTATTGGAAGCGGGCCAATACCCAAGGGGGGGTGTGCGCCATCATGGCCGGGCTCACGACGTGGGTTGCGCTCGAACTGTTCGGGCCGCGGGATGCCGTGTGGCCGCCGCAGTTGGTGGGGTTCCTGATGGCCGGGGCCGGCATGGTCGCCGGCTCGCTGCTCCCCGTCGGGTGGATCGTCCGCGCTCCGAGCCGTCATCCGGCCGGTGGGGAGGGTTCCGTGTCCTCCTGTGTCGCAGACCCTCCTCATCGCCGCGACCGCTGAATCCTTCCCGGACCGCGACGTTATCGTAAGCCTGGCCACCTGATCGGAAGTCTCTCTTCTCCGTGAAGCAAGGGCCTGTTTCGTTGCATTCACGCCTGCTTTCTCCTATGATCGGGGCGACTACGTTGTTGTCACGAGTGGCACAGGCGTACGCGCGGTCGTCGGTGCAGGGGGCTCGTGGAAGAAGTCGGTCCAGAACAGGGGCGGGGGCAAGGGCAAGGGATCGATCCGGCTGCCGGAGGGGGGCCCATTGCCTGGATCGGTCGCCAGGCGATTGAGGCCTACGCCTACGTGGTCGACCTCGCGGCGCTCGTTTACATCGCCCTGCGAGAGCTCGCCAATCCGGGCCGCCAGGGCCGGGGGGAGGCGTTCCGCGTCATTACCCGCCAGATCCTCTTTACCGGCGTCGATGCGCTGCCGGTCGTGAGCGCCATCGCGCTCATGATCGGGCTCATCATCATCACCCAGGCCGGCACCCAGTTGCCCAAGGTGGGGGCGGGCGACATGGTCGGCACGATCATCGTCGTGGTGGTGATCCGCGAACTGGGGCCGCTGCTGACCGCGTTCATCGTCGTGGGTCGGTCCGGCACCGCCATCACGACGGAGCTGGGCAACATGAAGGTGGGACAGGAGGTCACGGCCCTCGAGCTGATGGGGATCAGCGTCGCGCGGTTCATCGTCATGCCCAGGCTGGCCGGCATGATCCTGGCCATGGTCTGCCTCACCCTCTATTTCGATGCCGTGGCCGTGCTGGGCGGGTTCGTCGTGGCCAAGCTGAAGCTGACGGTGCCGTTCGCGCAGTTCGCGCAGGCGATTACGAAGGCCCTGTCGCTGACCGACGTGATCGTGACGGCCGGCAAAGGCATGTTGTTCGGGACGGCGGTGGCGGCGATCTGCTGCCACCATGGCCTCTCGGTCCAGTCCTCCTATACCGAGGTGCCGCAGCAGACGACCAGGGCGATGATCAACAGCGTGACGATCTGCTTGGTGCTGGATATTTTTGTCACCGTGGCTGCCTATTTTTGATGACGGCGGTGGAGCTTCGAGATGTGTCGGTTGCGGTGGAAGGGCAGGCCGGTCTGGCCGATCTGTCCCTGTCCGTCGAAGCGGGGGAATTTCTGGTCCTCGTCGGGCCCAACCGGTCGGGCAAGAGCCTGATCCTGAAACTCTGCGCCGGGCTCCTTGCGCCGGATCAGGGCGCCGTGTCGGTGCTGGGATACGATATGGCCGACCTCAGCGAGGAGGAATTGGCGGACCTGCGGCTGCGGGTCGGCGTGGTGCTGCAGCGGCCCGGCCTGCTCAGCAACATGACGGTCTATAACAACGTGGCCCTGCCCCTGCGCTACCATCGGGGGTTGGATGAGGAAGCCCTGCGGGCACTGGTCATGGCCCGGTTGGAGGAGTTCGGACTGGGGGCTCTGTGGAATCGCTTCCCGGCGGAACTGAACGAGGGCGAGGTTCGCTGCGCGGCCATGGTCCGGGCGCTCATCCTGGGGCAGGAGTTGCTGCTGCTGGACGATGCGCCGGAGGGGCTGGATGCCCCGATGATCCAGCACCTCGGGCAGCTCCGAGCCAGGTCCAAAGAGACGGGTTCCCTGACCATCCTGGCCACGATGCGTGCCTATTCGCCGTTGATGGGGGCGGCGGACCGGGTCGCTTTCGTGCGGGACGGGAGGCTCCAGGCCGTCGGCCGCCACGCGGACTTGCTTGCGATGGGGGACGAGCGTATGCAGGGCTATCTGCAATAGGCGCCGTTGGTGTGAAGCGTCGTTCGCGAGGCGTCCGGCGAGATGCGCTTCACGAGAGACAAGGCGCGAATCTATCTCACATGAGGTATGCGATGAAGATGCACTATTCCCACCGGCTGTCGGGAGGACGGATCGCCCAGATCGTGGGCGCGTTCGTCGTCGTTCCTCTGCTCGGCTTGGTCGTGGTCGGGATCTTCATGGCCAAGACCGAGCATCTGTTCGAGGAGAAGTATCAGCTCCACAGCACGCTGAGCCAATCGTACGGCTTGGAGCCGGGCGCGCCGGTCCTGATGTCCGGCATCCCGATCGGGACCGTGAAGGCGGTCGAGTTTGCCGAGACCGGCAAGATCGACGTGACCCTGCAACTGCTTACACGGTACCAGGCGATGGTGCGGCAGGATTCCGTCGCGACCTTCGCCAAGCTGGGCGTCCTGATGGGACAGACGCAGGTGACGATTGCGATGGGCGATCCCGGCAAACCGGTTTTGAACGACGGAGCGACCATCAGGGCCACGGAACCCAGAGACTATGCCGAATTGGTGGACGAGGTGAGGCCGTTGCTGCAGTCGGTTCAGCGGACCCTGGCGCGGGTCGAGGACGTCACCAAGGACGTGCAGGCCATGGTGCAGACCGGCGGACGAGTCCTGACCGACGTCGAGCAGTCGGCCAAGGAGTTGCCCGAGATCATGGCGTCCGTCCACCGGTCGGCTGGATCGGTCGAAAAGGCCACGGCCTCCCTGCCGGAGATCACGGGCTCGGTCAAGAAGACCCTGGCGGTGGTGGACCGGATCACGGTGGATGTCCGGACGACGACGGCCAAGCTGCCCGCGATCGCGGATTCCGCCCAGGAGGTCGTCAACAACCTCAAGGCGACGACCGAATCCATCAAGGTGATCAGCAAAGACTTGCCGCCGATCGTTCGGACCGCCCACGCAACGCTGGATGATGTGAACATGATTCTCACCGGTGCGAAGAAGACCTTTCCGGTCAGTACCTTCGTCAAGAACGCGGAGCCTCCGGCTGCAGAGCGGGGGGCCAGCGGTCTGCGGAGCCTCAGGGGGGACCAGGTCAGCCGGTGACACCCTGGTTTCTCAGACTGGGCCTCGCGGGACTGACCCTCCTGGCCCTTCTCGCGGCCTGTTCGGGCGGGCCTCCACGGGAGGCGATGCCGCTGTCGAGCAAAGTCCGCGACTTGCATCTGCAGGGGCGGAAACTGCTGCAGCAAGGGGAGCGGGAGTCCGCCAAGGCTTCGTTTGAGGATGCCAGGCAACTGGCCGAAAGCCTGGATGACCTGCCGGGATTAATCCAGGCGCTCGATGACCTCGGAACGGTCGCCTCGATGGAAGGGGCGGCGGGCGAGGCGGTGGAGCTGCATCGTCGGGCCTTGGCTCTCGCCCAGGAGCTGAAGCGCGCCGACCTGATCGTCGAGGCTCTGACCCACCTGGGCACGGCCCTGCAACTGGCCGGCCATGCGGGCCAGGCCTCGACCCTCTACGATCAGGCCTTGGTCTCCGCCAGACAAGCCGGAGACCGTCGCAGCGAGGCGGTCCTGCTCAACAACATCGGCTTGATCGAGCTGCGGGCCGGCTCGATGGACAAGGCGGAAGCCACCTTCAAGGAAGCCCTTGCGATCAACGATTCCCTGGGCGATCAGAGCGCCGAGGCCGCGAACCTCGCGAACTTGGGGCTCATCGCGCAGGAGACCGGTCGGCTGGACGAGGCTCAGGCGCAATTGGAGCAGGCGCTGGAGCTGGACAAGGCGGCCGAAAACCGGACGGCGATCGCCGCCGACCTGGCGAGCCTGGCCCGCCTCGCGGAAAAGCAGAACCGCAAGGAGGTTGCGCTCGCCTATGCCCAGCGCGCCTACTGGACCTATCGCGCCCTCGGGGAGAATCCACGCGCGTTGGCGGAGCTGAACTATGCGCTGGCTCTTTCCCGCGAGCAGGGCAAGCAACAGGAGGCGGCGCAACTGGAAGCCGAGCTCAACGCCATTCGGAAATCATCGCCCCCGGCAGGGACCCTCCAGCCATGACCCGTTACGGCGGAACACCGTGTCCTCCCACCGGACGCGCCTCGCACCTCTGATGAAATCCCCAGCTCGCCTTGCACCGTGAACGGCTGCCTGTCGTTGGGTGGAATGAGGATCAGGTGATGCCGAGCTGCTTGCAGAGGCGGAACAAGTAGGTGGATTGGAGCTTCAGGGCCTGCGCCGCCTTGCTCTTATTGCCTCTGGCTTTGGCGATGGCATGCAGGATGACGGCCCGTTTGTGAGCCTCGATGGAGTCGTGAAACGGCAGGTTCAGCAGCGACTCGGCCGGCGTCCCTTCGCACGAGGCCGCTCCCAAGGCCAGGCCGGTCGGCTGGATGGTGGTGTCTGAAGCCAGGACGACGGCGCGTTCGATCGCGTTTTCCAGCTCCCGGACATTGCCCGGCCAGTCGTAACGCTGGAGGGTCTCGACGGTTTCCGGTGCCAGCATCATGGGCGGCTGCAGCATGCCCCGGCAAAAACGATTCAGGAAAAAGTTGGCCAGCGGGGGGAGGTCTTCTTTGCGCTCCCGCAGCGGCGGCAGCGTCAGCGTCACGACGTTCAACCGGTAGAACAGGTCCTTCCGGAAGCGGCCGGCGCGGACGGCGGCCGCCAGATCCTGGTTGGTCGCCGCGATCACGCGGATATCCACCCGGATGGGATGGGTCCCTCCCACCCGTTCAAATTCATGCTCCTGGAGCACCCGCAGCAGTTTGGTTTGGAGCTCCGGTTTCATCTCGCCGATCTCGTCCAGGAAGATGGTGCCTTCGTGGGCGACTTCGAAGAACCCCTTCTTCTGTTGATGGGCTCCCGTGAAGGCTCCCTTCTCATGGCCGAAGAGTTCGCTCTCCAGGAGGTGATCCGAGAGCGCGGCGCAGTTGACCGCCAGAAAGGGGTTGGCCGCACGCGGGCTCCAGGCATGGATCGACCGGGCCATGATCTCCTTTCCGACCCCGCTCTCCCCGAGCAGCAGCACGGTGGCGGGAGAGCCGGCCGCTTTCCTGGCCAGGCGCACGGCGTTCTGCATGGCCGGACTCTCTCCGATCAATGTCTGGTAGCGCTCCGCCAGGGCCCCCTGCCAATAACGGTTTTCTTCCTTGATGGTCGTGACGAGTTAGGCGTTGCGCAGCGCCACGGAGGCCTGTGCCGCAAAAGCCGACAGCAGGTCGAGGTCCGTCTGCTCGAACTGCTTGGCCTTGGTGGTGTTCAGCACTTCGATCACGCCGAGCACGCGCTCGCGATCCTGCAACGGGACGGCCAGGATGGACTGGGTCTGGAACCCGGTCACCGCGTCGATCTCGCGGTCAAACCGGGGATCGCAGGCCACGTCGTTGACCAGGACGGGCCGGCGTTCCTTGACGACCCAGCCGGCGATCCCCTGTCCCGGCTTCAACCGCACCTCCTTGAGCTGCGCGCTGGCGGGACCGACCGGCACTTTGAAGACCAGTTCCTGCGTGACCGGATCGACCAGCAGCAGGCTGCAGGCGCTGGTGCACATGAGCCGGTTTGCGGTGACCAGGATCAAATGGAGCACGTGGTCGAGATCCACATGATTCCTGCGGCTCCCATTGCGGCATGCATTCCGCCAGATAAAACGACCGCTGAATCAATCGATTCTGAGAATCGCACCGGGGCCATGTTTGCGCCGCGCCCAGGCTGGTACCGGCCTTGCTCTATGCTGGACCGTAGGGCAAAGGCGGAAAATCAACAGGTGGTGCACGGAGGAGTCACGGATGGAGTGGGGCATTCTTCTGGTGTTCTTCCTGCTGTTGAGCGCCATCTTGACGGTGCTGGCAAAAGCGATCCTCGACGACATCGCCGCCGGTGATACGAGCAAGAGGCCCCAAACCAAACCACCACAATTGGATTTCACGTGAGTAGAAGCCACAGGATGTCTCAGCTTGGCCTTCTCAAATCCCTTGTACAGTTGACAATTTACAGCGTTGACTCTATTCTCAATTTCTCCTTCCGCACTGTGGTGAAAATGTCCTCAGGCACGCCGGCGGTTGTTGCGAAAAAGGGCAAAGTAGTAATGCGGCTCCCGTTATACCTGCCGAGTTGCTTCCTTCCGTGGCTGCTTGTCGGATCAGCGTTTGCAGAGCCTCCCGCCTCTGTGTCGGTCGTGGCCGAAGGGATGGCACCTTTTTTGAAGGAAATGTCGTTGGAAGAGGCGCAGGGACGGGCCCGTGACGAAGCGCGCCGCAACGCCATCGAGCAGGCCGTGGGGGTCTTCGTGCGAGGGACGACGGTGCTGCACAATTCCCAGATCGCCGACGAGTTGATCGCCTCCGTCGCGCGCGGGGTCATTGAACAGGAACAATGGATCGATGAAGGTATCCGGGACATACAGGACGACAAGCACCGGGGGCAGAAGATACATGTCTACCACAGCAAGGTGAAAGCCCTGGTCCGGCCCGTGCGGGTGGAGCGGCGGGCCGGTTTTGAGATCCAGGCCTCCCTGAACAAGCAGGTCTTCCAGGAAGGGGAGGAGGCCTTGATCAAGGTCCGGTCGAGCCAGCCGGCCTATCTCTATCTGTTCAGCGTGACCCAGGACGGCAGCGTGACCATGCTCATGCCCAACCAGTTCATGAAGCGGCATTACTTTCCCGCCAACCAGGACGTGCTTTTCCCCGGCGAGGCGCTGAGGACGCTGGGCGTCCGGCTGCGCGTGACCTTGCCTCCCAGGACCAGGAAGGCCGTGGAGTACATCAAAGTGATCGCGATCCGGAAGCCCGTTCGGCTTGTGAAGGAGTCCGACGAGCAGGCCCAGGAGAGCGCCTTCGCGATCTTCTCCGGCGCGGAAGGCGGGATGATCCACGATCTGGTGAAGCGGCTGGCCTTGCTGGACGATGAAGACTGGACCGAGACGACCGTGCCCTATGAAGTGAGGCAGTAGGATCACATGAGACTACACGCAGGATGGCCGGTCATGGGCGGGATGCTGGCGGTGAGTCTGCTGGTGGGGACTGCTCCGGCCCTGGCCGCCGATGCGGCGGACCCTTTCGAGGAGATCAACAAGCGGTTTCAGGAGCGGAAGGGGCAGGGGGAAGACGCACTTCAGGCTCTGCAGAATCAATACCGGGCCAAGCGCGCGGCGATGGAAGCCCAATGGGTCAAGCGGGAGCAGGAGATCGAAGCCCGCTGGCTTCAGCAGAAGCGGGAGATCGAAAAGAAATGGGATCAGGCCCAGCGGTCCACCAAGAAGGAATGGGTGGACTATTCCCCGACCTATGATGCCCGCAGCATCGTGAACTTCGAAGACGGGACCGTGGAAGTCACGGCCCTGGTGCCTGTTCCACCGAAGGAGAAGGCGGAGGCCCGGTCGGGAGCCGCCGTGGCTGCCGCAGCCCAGGAGGAACTCGCCAGGCAGTTTGAACGGGTGTTGGCCGAACAGGTTGCAGGCAAGAAAGCGATTTTGTCCGGCCAGGTGCAGGGTCGCAGCGGCAAGCCGGTGGACTCGCAGAACGCGAAGGCGTTCGTGCAGGAGGAAGTGCTTCCGACCGTGGTGGTGGACGACAAGCCGGTGGAATCACGGGACGGGGTCACCCGCGTCCAGGTCACGGCCAAGGTCAAGATGACCCCGGACCATCTCAAGAGGCGGGCTCAGCAATATCTGGACACGGTCTTGGACCAGTCACGCCGGTACGACCTGGACCCCCGGCTCGTCCTGGCCGTCGTCCATACGGAATCCTACTTCAACCCCAGGGCTCAGTCGCAGATTCCCGCCTACGGGCTCATGCAGTTGGTGCCGCGGGCGGCGGCCAGGGATTCGTACAATTTCATCTACAAGGACGACCGGGTCCTGGACGACGACTACTTGTTCATCCCCCCCCAAAACGTGGAACTGGGCGCCGCCTACCTCTATCTCCTGAAGAATCAGATCTTCTCCGACCTGCAGGAGGGGACAAAGAAGATCTACGTGATCATCTGTGCCTATAACTGGGGACCCGGCAACATCCGGAAGAAGATCATCAAGCCGTTTCGCATCCAGGACATGACCGATGCCCAAGTCTTTACCCTATTGACCGAAAAAACACCGGAAGAGACCCGCAATTACCTCAAGCGGGTGACCGAACGGATGGGGCTCTACGACGAGCTCGTTGGAAGACGGTAAACCAGTGCAGATCGCGCATGAGACCAAGGAGCAGCGAAAGGGGGACGCAATGACCTATCGGTTGAGGACACAAGGGATCATCCTGGCGGTCGTCGGGGTTCTGCTGTGCGTCAATGCGGCCTCGGCCCAACTGGCCGGACGGGTCGGCGATGTCATCGAATCCATGGGGACCGGCGGGGTCGATTGGACCACGGGCGTCGTGAGCGCGACCGGTCTGGGGGCGCCGCCCGAAAATGCGGTCAATCGGGCTCAGGCCAGGGCCATGGCCGAGCGCGCCGCCTTCATCGTGGCGACCAGGAATTTGCTCGAGGTGGTGAAGGGGATCCGGGTGGATTCGGCCACGCTGGTGGAGAACTTCATCACGACCAGCGACGTGATCAAAACCGAAGTCAGCGGGTTCGTCCAGGGCGCGCAGATCATGAAGAAGCAGGTCAACCCGGACGGGTCGGTGGAAGTCATGGTGGGGGTCAAGTTGACGGGGGATTTGCTGAACACGCTCCTGCCGAAGCAGGCGGGCGGCGGCCAGCCGGTCCCCATTCCGCCGCAGGCGTCTCCGGCGCCCTCCGCCGGGGCTTTCACGGGGCTGATCGTGGATGCCAGGGGAACCGGCGTCCGTCCCGCCATGGCCCCCAAGATCCGCAATGAAGAGGGGCGCGAGGTGTACGGCTCCGCTTTCGTGAACCGGCAGTATGCGGTCGAGCAGGGCATGGTGGGGTATCTCAAGGATGTGGGGGCGGCTCAAACCAATCCCCGCGTGACGGACCGCCCGCTGCTCGTGAAGGCGATCAAGACGGATGGGCCCAACAAGACCGACCTGGTGATCAGCAACGGCGATGCGCAGGTGCTGCACGGCATGAAGGAGCACCTCAACTTTCTGGAGAAAGCCCGCGTCATGGTGGTCCTGGACTAGCTGGGAGCGAATAGAGATGGCAAATGGCGGATGGCGGAATAGCCAGGAGATCAGAGCTGTCGGCTGTTAGCTGTTCGCCGTTGGCTCTCAACGAGAAAAGGAGAACGGCAATGAAGACCATGCAGCAGTGGCGGGGAGTGGCGGCCGTGCTGGCGGCCGTCGGATGGCTGGGCTTCGCGGGCGGATTGCTCGGGATCACCGGTTGCGCCGAAGAGCCAGTCAAGCCGGAGGCGGCGCTGGATACGCCGGAGCACCACTACTCGACCGGCATCCGGCTGGTCGACAGGGACGACTACGACGGGGCGATGAAGGAGTTTCAGCGGGCCGTGGCCCTGGACCCGGATTTTGCCCAGGGCCATGCGGGCATCGGACTGGTCTATGGCGCCAAGGGCATGTACCGCGAGGCCTACGAGGCGATCAAGAAGGCCAAGGGGCTGCAGAGACCGCCGATGATCATCGCCCAGATCATGAAAATCCGCGTGCTGGCCATGGAGCGGAAGGAAGGATGGCTGGAGGAGGCCGAGGACGAATTCAAGGACGGGCGCAAGAAAGACCCGACCAACCCGGCGCTCCATTTTTACATGGGCAAAGCCTCCCGCGTCGGGCTGGACTTCGACAAGGCGGCCGAGCATTTCAAGACGGTGCTGGACCTCAACAAGGACTACGTCGGCGAAGCGAATGCGGAATGGCGGCTGGTGCAGAAGATCCAGCGCGCGGCGCCGGGGACCAAGATCGGCAAGCAGATCGCGCTGATCGACCGGATCAGCCGGGCCGACGTGGCGGCGTTGTTCATCGAAGAACTGCGGATCGACCGGCTGTTCGAAAAGCGGGGCAAGACCTTCGACCCTTCGTTCAAGGCGCCGGGGCAGTCCTTTGAAGCCGACAAGATCGTCGCGATGGAGCCGGCGACCGACATCGCGACCCACCCGCTGAAGGCGGACATTGACACGGTCGTGAAGCTGGGGGTGCGGGGCTTGGAGCCGTCGCCGGACCACAAGTTCGAGCCCGGCAAGCCGATCACCAAGGCCGAGTACGCGATCATGCTGGAGGACATCATGATCCGGATCACGGGGGACGACAAGCTGGCGACGCAGTTCTTCGGCCAGAAGTCGCTCTTCCCCGACGTGCGTCCGGATGTCTATTACTTCAACGCGGCGATGATCCTCTCCAGCCGCGGCATCCTCGAAGCCGACAAGCAGACGGGCGAGTTCGGGGCGAGCCAGCCGATCAGCGGGGCGGATGCCCTCCTGGCGATCCGGATGTTCAAGGAGTCGTTGAAGATCTAGTGCCAACGGGAAGGCGGCGGGAAGGCAAAGGGAGGGATCGCCTGTGGACACACGATGGACGGTGACACCGAGGTGGCTGTGCCTGGTCGTCTGCCTCTGCCTCGGAGGAGGGGCGCCGGTCAAGGCGGAAGTCGTCGCGCTCGGACAGATGGTCGAGCAGTCCGGGAACGGGAAGATCAACTGGACGACCGGCTGGATTCAGGCGACCGGGCTCGGCGCGCCGCCCGCCACTGCCGGCCCGGGGCAGGCCCGCGCGATGGCGGAGCGGGCGGCCTATGCGGTGGCGGTCCGGAACCTCTTGGAACTGGTCAAGGGCGTCCGCGTGGATTCCGCCACGCTGGTGGAGAACTACATCGTGACGAACGATGTGATCAAGACGCAGGTGCAGGGGTTTGTGCGGGGGGCGCAGATCGCCAAGAAGGAGGTGCAGGCCGACGGCGGAGTGGAGGTGACCGTGAAGATCCCGCTCTGGGGCACCGATTCGCTGATCACGCCGTTCTTGTCCGAAAAATCGGTGGTTTCCCAGAACCTGCCCCCTGAATCGGAAACCGGCGAGGGGTTCACGGGGTTGGTGATCGACGCGCGCGGGTTGGGCGTGAAGCCGGCCTGCTTCCCGGTGGTGCTGGATGAGAAGGGAGACGTCGTCTACGGTCCGGAAATCATTGATCGGGCCGCGGCTGAGCAAAACGGGATGGCGCAGTATCAGACCCTGCCGAAGGGAGCCAATCTCTCATCCCTGTTCGGGGAGGGCGCCTACGTCGTCCGGCCGGTTCAGATGAGTCCCGTTCCGAGGGAGGGGCGCAGGCCGCTGAAGATCAAGGGAGCGGACAAGGCCGGCGTCTTGAAGGCCAACATCCTGATCAGCAGCGACGACGCGAAGAAAATCCGCGAGGATGCGCAGATGGGAGGGGCCTTGCGCCGCTCCAAGGTGGTCATCGTCACGGATCCGTTGATCGGAGGGATGGAGGGCCGCGTGCCGCCCACGATGGACGGGGTCGGGGGGACGGACGGGCTGCTGGCCTCCCTGGCAGGCGGTCGGGTCGCGAAGGAGTAAGCGCAAGGGGGATGAACGTGCGCCTGCGACATTCTCTCGTACCCGCTCTCGTGCTGGCCTGCTCGCTGCTCGGCGCGCCGGGGAATCCGGGAGCCGGCCCGGCCGGTGGGGACGCGGTCGAGATGGTCGGCGCCGGGACGGTCAACTGGACCTCCGGGATCGTGACGGCGTCGGGGCTCGGCGCGCCGCCCGCCAACGCCGTGAATGCAGCCCAGGCTCGGGCGATGGCGGAGCGGGCGGCCTTCTCCGTGGCGGTACGGAATCTTCTGGAGACGGTCAAGGGCGTCCGGGTGGACTCGGCGACGTTGGTCGAAAACCTGTTGGTTACGAACGACGTGATCCGGACCCGCGTGACCGGGCTGGTCAGGGGAGCCCGGGCCATCAAGACGGAGCAGCAGCCGGACGGGAGCGTGGAGGTGACGGTGGCCGTCTCTCTCAGCGGGGAACTCGTTGACGCCGTCTTGCCCAAGGGGTTCGGGCGGCCTGTCTTGGGCACGGGCCCGCCCCCCGGCGCCGCGCCCCTTCCGCAGCCCAGGCCTGCGCCGTCGGCTCTCCAGCCGGAGCCGGCCGTCCCGCCGCCTGCTCCTGTTCCTCCTGCCGCCCCGGCTCCTCCTGCTCCAGCCGAATCGTCCCCCGCTTCCGGTGCGCACACGGGCTTGCTCGTGGATGCCCGCGGGCTCGGCCTAAAACCGGCCATGGCGCCGCGCCTTCTGGACGAGCAAGGGAAGGAACTCTATGCGGGGGCCATCCTGACCCGCGACCAGGCGGTGGAAGCCGGCGTGGCCGGCTATTCCAAGGACATGATCGCCGGCAGCCGGCAGGCCCGGGTGACGGATAATCCGCTGATCGTGAAGGGCGTGAGGGTGAGCGGGCAGAAAGGAACGGACGTGATCCTGGGCGAAGAGGCCGTGAAGGCGATCCAGCAGACGGAGCCGACCGAACACTATCTCAGGCAAGCCCGCGTGGTGTTGGTCTATGACTGACCGGAAGGCAAGGGGCGAGGGGCAAGTGGCGAGGGAAAAGCGGAGGGTGCCTTTAGCCTCGTGCCTCGTGCCGCTCGCCATGTTTCTGATGGTTGGCTGTGCGGTCTACAAGGACCAGCAGACGGGGATCCTCCAGGGAGTCAAGGGGACGACGACGGCCAAGTACAAGGCCAGCGGCCGCCTGAAAGAGCAGCCCCCCCGTCTCGTGGCGATCCTGCCCTTTGAAAACCTCACGGGCAAGACGGCGAAGGAGGAAGAGAAGGGCGCCGAACACGTCGTCCGCAGCTCCTTCGCCAACCACTTCACGACCCGTCTCTACGAAGCCCAGCGCACCGCGGTGACGGACCGGCTCCTGCAGGAAAAGGGGCTCATCGGAACCGACGAGATCGTCAAGCTGCCGGTCGCACGCCTGGGCGAGATCACGAAGGCGGACGCGATCGTGTACGGCCAGATCACCCACTTCGACCGGATCTATGTCGGGGTCTATGCGCAGGTGGCCGTCGGCGCCCAGGTCCGGATGGTGGATGCGCAGACGGGCGAGGTGCTCTGGGAGGCCGGGGACGTGTCCCGCACGCACTCGGGCGGGTTTTCGGCCGATCCGCTGGGGATGGTCGTGACCTTGGCGGCGAACGCCTTCGCGTTGCGGCACATCGAGCTCGTGCGGGCTTCGGACGACCTGTTCCGCGAGCTCATCAAGACCCTCCCTCCGCTGAGGATCGGCGAGGCAATGCGCCCCCCGACCATCACGCTGCTGGTGAACGACGCCTCGACCTTGACGAAGAAAGCCGGCGACCGGATCACGGTCGGTCTCAAGGGGGACCCCAACCTGCTGGCGAGCTTTGACCTGGGGCAGTACCGGACGGGTCAGGTCATGACGGAAGTCCAGCCCGGCGTCTATACCGGAACGTACGTGGTGAAGCCGGGCGACAACGCGGATAGCCTCATCGTGGTGGGGCATTTGTCGGACCGGAAGGGACTCACGGCGGACTGGGAAGACGTGCTCGGAGCGGTCACGCTCGATACGACGCCGCCGGCCGTCCCGGTCGGCCTGACGACCCTGGGACGGAGCAAATCCGTCAGCCTGAAGTGGAAGGCCAACAGCGAACCGGACCTGGCCGGGTACAAGGTGTACCGGAGCACCACGGCCCTGACAGGCTACCAGGCGCTGGAGACGAGCGAGACCCCCTCCCTTCTGGACTCTCAAGAAGACCTCGCAAACCTGAAGTCGTACTATTACCGGGTGTCTGCGTTCGACAAGGCCGGCAACGAGAGCCAGCAGTCGGAGCCGGCGCTCGCAGTGCCCGTGGCGCCTGGTCCCACGCCGGTCAGCGGGACCATCAGCCTGAGCCAGACCTGGTACGCGGGGGCCAGTCCCTACGTCATGGAGGGCGACGTCATCGTCGCCCAGGGCGCGACGCTGACGATCGAGCCCGGCACGGTGGTCAAATCCAAGGGAGGGGGCTTGATCGTCAGGGGGAGCCTCACCGCCAAGGGGACCGCCGAGCAGATGATCACCATCGGGGCCGACAAAGAGGGCCCGGACTCCCACTGGCGCGGCATCCTGTTCGATCAGACCGGAGAGCAGGGCAGCGTCCTGGAACGGGTGCGCGTGACCGGCGCCTCGGTGGGCGTCACCTGCCTGGCTTCTTCGCCCAAGATCCTGGCCGGCGAACTTGCCGAGAACGGGACCGGGCTGGTCGTGCGGCAGGCCTCGGCCCATCCCCTGGTCGAAGGGACCCAGATCGTCCTGAACCGGGAGGACGGGGTCTCGGTGCAGGAAGCCGCGGTTCCGGTGCTCACCGCCAACCGCATCGCGCAGAACGCTCGGTACGGCATCGCGCTCAGCAAGACCGCGGGGCTCGCCATCCACGGGAACGAGTTGCTGGACAACGGTGTGAAGCAGGTCTGGAACGGCAGTACGACCGAGGCCGTCGATCTCAGCGGGAACTGGTGGGGGACCACCGAGGGAGGGGCGATTCTCTCCACGATGGACGGGGCGGTCCTGATCAAGGATTATCTGGACGGGCCCATGCCCGACGGCAAGACGATCGTATTGCCCGCTCTGGAGTCCGAGATCGGCGGAACCCTGACCACCTCGGGCTTTCTCCTGGCGGCCAAGAGCCCCTACCTGCTCACGCGCCCCTTGATCATCGACAAGGGGGCGACCCTGTCGATTCAGGCGGGCGTCGTCATTCGCTTCAAGGCCGGCGACAACAGCCTGGTGGTCCGGGAGGGGGCCATTCAGGCCTTCGGCACGGCGGCGCGCCCCGTCAAGATGACCTCGGCCAACGCCTCGCCGCGGCCGGGCGACTACACGAGCGCCGTCAAATTCGAAGGCAGCGGCCAGCAGCCGAGCTTCCTCAAGCACGTCCGCATCGAATATGCGGCGACCGCCCTGCAGGTGAAGGAAGGACATCCGGAGATCTCCCACGCCTTCATCGCGAACAATCTCCAGAGCGCGCTGGAATGCGGGGGCAAGTCTTCCCCAAAAATCTCCTATTCCACGCTCACCGAGCATCCCAACAACGCCGCGGTGATCTGCAGCGGACGGGCTCAGCCGACCCTCTATCACAACAACATCGTCAAAAATGCCTGGGGCGTCATCAACCACTCTTCGCTTCCCTTCGAGGCCAGGGAAAACTGGTGGGGCGCCGCCCCGCCGGACGAGGCTCTGTTCCTGGGCGCGGTGGAATACAAGCCGTTTCTCAAGGCGCCGGAACCGACCGCGGTCGGGAAATGACCAACGGGAACCTGGGCCGAGTCATGGGCAAGCTGAACCTCGAATGGTTCAAAGGAGAGCAGGTGCTCCGGGTTGTCTGGGGCGGCGGGTTGACCCTGGCGATCATCCTGCTTTACCTGGTCGGTTCCTTTGAGTGGGTCGAATTGCGTTCCTATGATCTCCGATACACGCTGTTCGATCGCCTCCCCAAGACCCCCCTGACGACCCCCGTCCTCTTGCTCCGGATCGACGAGGAGACCGAAGACCGCCTCAATATCCGGGCCAACGACATTACCCGTTCCATGTACGCGGAGGCCGTCGGACACCTGGCGGAACAGGGAGCGGCCCTGATCGCGTTTGACATCATCTTTTCCAAGCCCAAGGACCCCGCGCAGGACCGGACTTTTGCCGAGGCCATCCAGGCGGCCGGGAACGTGGTGTTGGCCCGCTATATCGGAGAGAAGGGCCACCGCCTGCCGCTGCCGATGTTCCGCGAGGCGGAGCTCAGCGAAGCCCTGATCAATGTGGAGCTGGAAAAAGACCGGTGCCTGCGCGGCATGCCGCTGCTTGCGCTGGACTTTTCCGGGGAGGGGTCTGAGCCCGAGCCGGTGTTGGCCATGAGTCTGGAACTGGCCCGTCTCTATCAGAATTCTCAGAACGAGCAGGAGCTGGACCTCTCCCGCAGCGACGAATTGGGGCTCGGCCCGCTCCGGATTCCCTATCCCGACGGTCGGATGCGGATTCATTTTTACGGTCCGCCAGCGACGTTTCCCCGGATGTCCTTCTGGAGGGCGGTGAAGGGGGAGCTGGATCCGGGGGCGGTGAGAGGAAAAATCGTGTTGATCGGCCCGTCGACGCCGGCCCTGCACGATTACTACTGCACGCCGTACCTGCAAAAGCAGGCGGCGACGTTGAAATTCGGGGACAACGAACAGGAGGAGAAGGTTCGCGGCGCGCTGATGGACGGATTCGAGATTCACGCGAACGCCGTCCAGACGATCCTGGACCGGCGCTTCGTGATCCGCAGCAAGGACCAGTGGGGGGTCGTGCCGGCGATCCTGTTGATCCAGGGGATTCTGGGCACGGCGGTGCTGATCCACAGCAAGCGCGGGTCCTTCGTCACCACGGTGTCGAAATGGGTGCTGTTCGTCGGGATCGGGGCTGCGGGGCTGCTCCTGCTGTGGCGGTACGACTATTGGCTGGACATCATGCCCATGTATTCTCTGCTGGGGGCCCAGTACGGCGCGGCCGTGTCCTACCAACGGTATATCGAGCGGCAGAAGCGGCGGCAGGTGCAGGCCATGTTCGGGCGCTACGTCTCCACCCGGGTGGTGGAGCAACTGGTCAAGAACCCGGAGATGGCCAACCCCAGCGGGCGCAAGGAACGGCTCACCGTGTTCTTCTCGGACGTGCGCGGGTTCACCAGCATGTCGGAGAAGATGGAGCCTCAGGCAGTGCAGAAACTGCTGAGCGAGTACTTCACCGAGATGACCCGCATTCTGTTCAAGCACGGGGGGACGCTGGACAAGTTCATGGGCGATGCGGTCATGGCCTTTTTCGGAAACCCCGAGCCCCAGCCGGACCATGCGCTCCGCGCCGTCCTGATGGCCCTGGAGATGCAGGAGGCGATCATCCGGCTCAACCGGCAGTGGGCGGCGGAGGGGCGGCAGACCATCGGGGTGGGGATGGGCATCAACACCGGCGACGTGACGGTGGGCAACCTGGGGTCCAAGGACTTCCTGGATTACACGGTGATCGGCGACAACGTGAACCTGGCCTGCCGCCTGGAGCAGAATGCCAAGGCCGGGGAAATCATCATCACGCAGGCGACCTACGAGGAGGTCAAGGCGGCCGTCGAGGTCGAAGCCATGGAGCCGATCAAGGTCAAAGGCAAAAGCGAGCCGATCCCGATCTATCGGGTGCTGCGCCGAGCGCAGCCCGGCCTCGCGCAGGCGGGCCATTCATAAGGAGACCACTATGTTTTCGATGCGAGCAAACCGACTTCTGTCCTATGCCGCGGCCCTATCGCTGTTGCTCCTGCTGGGTTCGCCGGGGGGCGGACCGGTCTGGGCCCAAAGCCAGACCGTGACGGCCGAAGGGGTGGCGGGCATTCAAGGAGGGGACAAGGCGATCGCCAGGGACAATGCCGTCCAGGATGCTCTGCGCAAGGCGGTGGAGCAGGCGGTCGGCACCATGGTGGCCTCCGAGACCCTGGTGGAGAACTTCGTCACCGTCAAAGACAACATCCTGTCCAAGAGCCAGGGCTACGTGCAGAACTACAAGGTCGTCAAGGAAGGCGCCGACAAGGACCTCTACAACGTCACGATCGCGGCCACGGTGTCCGTCGGGAGCCTCAAGAATGACTTGGCGGCGCTGGGTCTTCTCCAGGCGCGGGTCGGCAAGCCGCGCACCCTCTTCATGATTGCCGAGCAGAACATCGGGCAGGAAGTGTACGTCTTCTGGTGGAGCTGGTTCGGGAGCGGCGGAGCGGCCTTCGCGGGCCAGACGGTGGACCAGGCGGTCTCCGAGACCGCGCTCAAGGAGGAGTTTCTCAACAAGGGCTTCAACGTCGTGGACATCTCCTCGGCCACCGGCAAGTTTCAGATTTCCAACGCCTATCGGATCGCGGACCTGACCAACGACGGCGCCCGGGAGTTCGGCAAGAAGCTCAACGCGGAGATCGTCATCAAGGGCAAGGCGCTGGCCAAAGAGGGACCTCGCACGCCCGGCAGCTCGGTGGGCTCCTACCTGGCGGACATTACGCTCAGCGCGATCCGCGTGGACAATGGTCAGGTCGTTGCCTCGGCGCGCGGAAACGCCGCGGCTCGGCACGTGGCCCAGCACGTCGGCGGGAACGAGGCGTTGGACCGGGCCGCCCGCAGCGTCTCCGACAAGCTGATCGAGCAGATCCTGGCCAGGTGGACCGGAGAAACATCCGGCGGCCAACTCGTGCAGGTCACGATCCGCGGCCTGGCGGGCATGAAGGACTTGGTCAAAATCAAGGATTTCCTTCAGTCCCAGGTCCGTGGCGTCCAGACGGTCATCCAGCGCAGCTTTGAGGGAGGGGTGGCGGTGCTGGAGGTGGATGCCAAGGCCACGGCGCAGCAGATCGGGGACGAGCTGGCGACCAAGGATGTGCCGGGGCTCGATCTGGACGTGACCGGTGCGACGGCCAATACGCTGGACGTGGTGGCCACGCGCAAGGGCGCGGCCGCGCCTGCGAAATGATCATGATGCGGGGAGGGGAGCTGCGGTGAGAGAGAGCCGTAGAGTGGTCTGGGTGGCCCTGCTGGCCTGTCTGTCGCTCGCCGCCTGCGTGCCGCTCCGGATGGTTCCGCCCGATCCGTCCAACCCCATCCGCACCGTCGCGGTCCTGCCGCTGGTCAACAATACCAACGACGTGGGGGCGCCGGCCTACGTGCGGGAGCAGTTCACCAAGGAACTGGTCCGGCACCAGTACGCGATCAAGCCGCTGGCCGAGGTGGACCGGATTTTGAAGGATCAGATGGGCGTCACGCTGGGCGCCCAGCTCGACATGACCACCCCGCAGGAGTTGGGGAGGACGTTGGGCGTGGACGGGGTCTTCTACGGCTCGCTGGACGAGTTCAACCACAAGATCACGGGCATCTACAACGTCAAGCGCGTGCGGATCAGGACCAAGCTCGTGAACTGCAAGACGGGTGCGACGGTCTGGAAGAACGGCATCGGAGTCAAGAGCGTCTTGAGCGCGGGCAAGGCGGGGATGGCCGCCTCCGCAGTCGGGACCTTGCAGGACGCGAAGGAGACCGGCGCGGAGCTGCCGCCGCTGTTCGGCGAATCGGTTCCCGCCCATTGGTTCGAGCTGCCCAAGCAGGTCCTGCCCAAGGACACGAAGGAAGAAGCCGGAGCCGCCTTGGCGGCCGCGCTGGGGGAAAAGCTCATTACCAGTGCGCTCCACGTCCCGCTCTTTCTGGAAACCTCCGCGGCGATCGACATTCTCCTGAACGGCTCCTATGCCTATTACGACGACAACTACCGTCAGCACCGGATCAATGCCGGGCTCGGGGCAGTCCCGGCCGGGCCCGGGGGCTGAGCACCGGCCATGTGCCACGTGTTTCCTCAAGCGAAAGGAGAGAGACCATGAGACTTGTCTGGTTAGCGGCGGGGCTGGCCCTGCTGTTCGTGACGGCCTGCGCGCCGACCCTTCCATCCATCACCCGGAACGCCTCCAGTCCGATCCGCACGGTGGCGGTCCTGCCGCTGGTGAACAACACCAACGACGTGGAAGGCCCGGCCTACGTGCGGGACTTGTTCGTGGCGGAACTGGGACAATTCTTCTACGTCATCAAGCCGGCCAAGGAGGTGGATCAGCTTCTCAAGGATCAGATGGGGGTCACGCTCGGTTCCCAGCTCGACATGGCGACGCCGCAGAAGTTGGGGGAGGTCCTGGGCGTGGACGGGGTTTTCTACGGGTCGCTGGAGGATTTCAGCGAGAAAATCACCGGTCTCTACAATGTCAGGCGGGTCCGGGTCAGGAGCAAGCTGGTCAATTGCAAGACGGGGCAGACGGTCTGGAAGAACGGGATCGGAGTCAAACAGGGGACCAAGGCCGGGGGATCGGCGCTCAGCTCGGTCCCGTTCGTCGGCCTGGCCCTGTCGATGGCCGGGTCCGCGTCCTCGATGGCCTCCGGCCTGTCCGACCAGGATGCGGCGTTGCCGCCCCTGCTCGGTGAGCCGGTCGAGGCGCCGTGGCACGAATTGCCGGAACAGGCGGGCAACGTCGAAGTCAACCTGCTGGCCGGTCTGGCGGGGAAGGTCGTCGAGAAAGCCACGAAGTCCCCGTTGAACATGGAGGCGCTCACGGCGGTCTCGATCCTATTGAAGGGCTACTATTACCCCGGCGGGGCGGATTACCAGACGTACGGCACGATGCTCGTGACGGGCTCGGCGGAAGCCATCGCGGCGCCACAATAACCCAACGTAGTCACTCAGGAAGGAGGAAAGCCATCATGATGCGACGAGTCAGCAAGGGACTCATGGCGGTCGGCCTGCTGGCCCTGACCGCCTGTGCGACCACCCCCACGATGACGGGGGAGGTGAAGGAGGACGTGAGCGTGACCGGCCAGACGCAGCGGATGGAAGCGGCCGGCGCCCGGTACTCGGGGCCCCAGTACACGGTGGCCATCATCAAGTTTGCCAACAAGACCCCCTCGAAGGTGCTGGGTCTCGGCGAGTCCGCAACGGACATTTTGAGAACCCTCGTGAAGAACGCCGGGCTGGAGCCGATCGACGTGAGCCAGGAAGCCATGCAGCAGCAGGAGGAGTTGATCAAGCTCCAACAGACCGGGGCCGTCAAGGCGGGCAAGAAGAACGTCGCGGAAGGCTTTGAGTCCATCGAGTACCGCATCCAGGGGGCGATCACCGCCTACTCGGAGGTCGAGGAAGGGTCGGAT
>CAZKHY010000013.1:0-39285 GCA_964552455.1 uncultured Nitrospira sp. | reverse complement strand
TGTTGTTTTCCAGAATGTTGGACTGCCGGAACAGGCGGAGGATGGCCATGGAGGGCACGGCGGCCGGGATCGACGCGGGGACGGTCATGCCGGCAAAGAGCCCGAGGTAGGCATTGGCGCCGGCCAGCACCGCGGCCAGGATAATCGAGAGCACCGTCCCCTTGAAGGTGATTTCCGGAAGGGACCGGTGAGCCGGAACGACAGGCGGCTGGTCGGGAGTCTCAATCGCGTGGGGATGAGGCGGCGGTGTAGGATGAGAGGAGGCCATTCCGGCCATTATTATAGTATGGTCGGCTGGACATTCAACGAGGCGCAGGTTAAAAGGGTGCGGACGGTCGAGGAGGAGGCTGTATGTCGTCGAAGCGAACGATCGGGTCGGTGCTGCTTGAACGGTTGTACGAATTGGGCCTGGGGCACATCTTCGGGATTCCCGGCGACTATGTGCTCACCCTGTACAAGTTGATCGAAGAGTCCCCGATCAAGCACGTCGGGACGACCCGCGAGGACAGCGCGGGCTTTGCCGCCGACGCTTACGCGCGCGTCCACGGGATCGGCGGGGTCTGCGTCACTTATTGTGTCGGCGGGTTGAACATCGTCAACGCCGTGGCTTGCGCCTATGCCGAGCGGTCGCCGGTGGTGGTTCTCTCCGGGTCTCCGGGTCTGTCCGAGCGGGAACAGAGCCCGCTGCTCCACCACATGGTGCGGGATTTCTCCACGCAGAAGGAGGTCTTCGAGAAGGTGACGGTCGCGGCCGTGGTGCTGGATGATCCCCTGACCGCGGAACGGGAGATCGATCGGGCGCTGGCCGCGCTGAGGCGGTACAAACGGCCCGTCTATCTGGAGATCCCGCGCGACCTGGTCCACGCCCCCGTCGAGACCTCGCCGGGCCAGGCCTCCGGCGACGGGGACAAGAGCGATCCCGCCTCGCTGGCCGAAGCGGTGGCGGAGGTGCGCGAGATGCTGTCGGCCTCGGACCGGCCGGTCATCCTGGCCGGCGCGGAGATCTACCGGTTCGGCGTGCAGGACGAACTCTCCCGGCTGGTGGAACGCATGAACGCGCCGGTGGCCTCCACGCTGTTGGGCAAGTCGGTGATCCGCGAGGACCACCCGCTCTACCTGGGCGTGTACAACGGCCTCATCGGGCGCGACGAGGTGCTCGAGTTCGTGGACAACGCCGACTGCCTGCTCATGCTGGGCTCCATTCTGACCGACGTGGAGGATGTCCGCGCCCACACGAAGCTGCTGGCGGTGGGACGCACGGTTCATGCCACGGCCGATGCCGTGACCATCAAGCACCACCGGTATGACGGGGTCCGGTTCGAAGATTTCGTGCGCGCCCTGGCGGCCGCCCCGATGCCGTCTCTGCCAGCGCGTCCCCTGCCGGTCCGCGCCGCCGCGTATCCCGCGCCTCCCGCGCCCACCACCCCCGTGACGTTGCAGGGTTTGTTCGGCCATCTGGACGGCCTGCTGAAGGAAGACACTCTGATCATTGCCGACGTGGGCGAATCGTTGTTTGCCGCAGCCGACCTGCGCGTCCACAAGGGGGCGGAGTTCCTGTCCCCTGCCTACTATACTTCCATGGGGTTCGCCGTGCCGGCGGCGGTCGGGGCCGGCTTCGCCGATCCCTCGCTGCGCCCGATCGTGCTGGTCGGCGACGGCGCGTTTCAAATGACCGGCACGGAACTTTCGACCTGTCTCCGCTACGGCCAGGCCCCCGTGGTGGTCATCCTGAACAACCGGGGCTACTCCACCGAGCGGGAGATGCTGGACGGCCGGTTCAACGACGTACACGAGTGGCGCTACGAGAAGATTTGCGACTTGCTGGGAGGCGGGGTGGGGCACCGGATCGTCACCCACGGCGACGCAGTCCGGGCGCTCGATGCGGCCTTGGCCGATCCGGCCCACATGCATGTCTTGAACGTGCTGCTGGACCCGGCGGACCGTTCTCCCGCGATGGTGCGGTTGGCCCGGCGCTTGGCCAAGCGGGTCTCGGGAGGAAAACGATGAACGATGTCGGTTCAGCCGACTACTTTTTTGTGGCGAAGACCGTCGCGTCGCAGGCGATGTACTTGATCTGTTTCATCGGGATAATGATGACTTCTTTGGCCGAGTCCACTTCCAACACTTCCATGTCCTCGCTGATGGTGTGCCGGATCGCATCCTTGACGAGCAATTCCTGGTTGTCGGTAAAGACGACTTTGACCCAATAGACCACGGTCGACTCCTCGGTTGAGATGGAGTGCTGAAATGATCGCCCGGCAGTCTACTGTATCGGGAGAATGGCGGCAAGCGGTTCTTCAGGGCCGATCAGAGACAGGTGTTTCGGTTGGTTCGTTCCCGCCTTGGTCCTGGCGAAGCTGTCCGATCCCTCACTCGGATCCCAGCTCCCGCGACCGGTTGGTGGCGGCTTCCACGGCGGCGATGAGCGTGGCTCTCAACCGGCCCTCCTCCAACTGGTGCAGGCCGGCGATCGTGGTGCCGCCGGGAGAAGCCACCCGGTCTTTCAAGCGCGCCGGGTGTTCTCCGCTCTCGCTCAGCATGCGGGCGGCCCCGAGGACGGTCTGAACCGCCAGCAGTTCCGCCACCGGACGGGAGAGGCCGACCTTGACCCCGCCGTCGGCCAGCGCTTCGACCATCAGGTAGACATAAGCCGGTCCGCTCCCGCTCAGGCCGGTCACGGCATCCATCAGCCGCTCCTCCACTTCGACGACCTTCCCGACCGAGGCAAAGATGGCTCGCGCCACCTGCCGATCCTCCTCCGACAGACCGGTGCCGAATGACAGGGCCGTCACTCCTTCCAAGACGCTCGAGGGGGTGTTGGGCATGGCGCGGACGATCCGAAGGCCTGCTCCCAGGTGGGCAGCCACGCGCGAGATCGGATAGCCGGCCGCAACCGAGATGATGAGGTGGTCCGGACCGATGGACCTGCCGATGTCTTGCATGACCTCATCGAGCACCTGAGGTTCCACCGACAGGATGACGACCTGGCCCCAGGCGGCAGCCTCACGGTTGTTTCCGCCGATTCTGACTTTGTACAGACTCTGGAGGCGAGCCAGGCGGTCCGGCAGGATATCCGTGGCGAAGATCTGATCGGGACCGGCTATCCCAGCCTTCAGCATGCCGGCGATCAGCGCTTCGGTCATGTTGCCGGCGCCGATCAGCGTGATCTGCTTCTGCGAAGCCATGCGCGATTATACCGGGCGCCTTGCCCCCCTTCAACTTTCCGTCGCTTGCATCGGTCTCGCCCCTTGGGTAGAGTTGATTCCATGGCCTTCATCGTCCGGTGTGATTTCTTCCGCAGCGACGCAATGATAGGAGGGACTTATGAAATGGATGCTCGGCCTCTTTCTCCTGCTTCTGATGACGTCAGCCAGTACCGAATCCCTCGCCCGCCGGGACCTCTTCACAGCCGAGCAAAAAGGGCGGCTCGAAAAGGCCGATCGGGTGCTGGTGGAGGTGCTGGCCATCACCGACAAGGGGCCGACGGAGCCGGGGGCCTTGATCGAGGTGGTGGCCCGGCGCCTGAAGGAAGCGGGCTATACCGTGGTGACCGATCCGGCGCAGCCTTACGATGTCGAGTTCAAGGTGAAATGTGAGCAACGCAAGGTCTGGGAGGGCACGACCCCGATGGGCAGCGACGCGGACCTGCCCGACTCCCCTTCCCGCGTGTGGAAAGGGCCGGCCTGCCAGCTCTCCTACCTGCTGGGCGGGAAGAAGACGGGCTGGCGGAAGGAAGTCCGGACCGATTTTGCGGATGCCCTTCAGGCTGCCGCAGCCGCCAAAGCGGACGACCCCGGTGCCTTTGCCTTGGCCAAGTTGAAGGAGCGGCTGGAGCAATATGATTTTCCGGTGCTGGTCACGGCCGAGTGGGGGCAGGAGGATCGGCTGCTTACATTGCTCGCCGATCCCGCTACGGGACAGCCGCGCAAACTACAGATTATCTCGGTCTTGGGCGACATTTTCTCGACCAAGGCCGTGCCGCAGTTGCTGGCGGCGCTCAAGGGCTCCGACATCGAAACGGCCAAGGCGGCGGCGGTCGCCCTGGGCAACATCGGACAAAAGGACAGCATCCCTTCCCTGGTCGAGGTCATGAAGACCGGCAAGCCCGAACTGCAGGCGGCGGCGGCCAAGGGCCTGGGGCTGGTCGGAACCTTGCACAGCGACTTCTCGGTCATTCCCCCCTTGATCGAAGCCCTGAGCAACGAGGATGTAGCCGTCAAGACGGAGGTGGTCCTGGCCTTGGGCAAGCTGCCCGACAAACGGTCCTACGAGCCGCTGCTGGCTCTTTCGAAGTCCCTGCAAAAGATCCACGGGAACGAGGCCGATCCGAAGCAGAAAAAACTCAAAGAAGCGGTGAACTACACGCTCAAGCAGATCGACACCTGGGAGTACATTCAATAAGAGCACGGACCATGAGAGGCGGAATGGCCGGCGGCCTTGCCGGTTGGGGACGGGCCGGCTTCGCGGCGGTTCTCGCCTGGACCGCCTGTCTGCTGTGGCCCCTCGCGGCACAGACGCAGGTTCTGGGCGAGGAAGCGGAAATGGAGCGGCTCCAGAGCAAGGCGGAGGAGGCCATCGCCAACGGTGACGCGGACGGGGCGGCGATGAGCAGCGGCAAGGCGGCGCTCATGGCGTCTCAACTGGCTTTGCGCCGGCCGGGCCAGGCGATCGGGTTGTTGTACCGGGGAGCGGAGTCCCTGTTCAGGGCGCAAGAACATACCTACCGGGCGCTGGCGCTCTTCCAGCGAGCCGGCGGGCAGCCCCCCGCCTCCTCCGGGGTCTGCAGTACGATGAAGCTGGCCGGGGCAGCCGTTGAGAAGTCCCTTGGTTTACTGGCCGAAGCCTCCGTTGCCGAAACCGATCAGGGGCGTCTTTCGCAGATCCGGCGATTTCACGCCGTCGCGACCGACTGGGTCAAGACCATTGAAGGGATGAACGACGACTTCCAGTGCCGGTGAGAGAAGAGCGAAACGGCTGCCATCGGCCATCCGCTCTTGGAGGTCCTGCTATCAGCTCTTAGCTCCTTTTAGTCGTCTTCCGGGTTGATCGGTTTGAGCCCCAGGGGGCGACAGAGCTCCAGCACCTGCCGGTCCGAACTCACCATCGACAGCCTGAGCGGCCGTAATTCCTGCGCCAGAGCCAGATGGATCGCTTGGGCCGTCCGCAGGAACGGGTGGTCCAGGATGAGCTGCTTGGTGGTCGCGAAAGTCCGGCTGGAGGGAGCGACGAACTGGTACAGCCCGCGGTCCGATTCGGCTTCGAACTTGAAGAGCACCGAATACCAATCGTCCCTCGTCAGCTCACCCTCTCGGGCCTTGAGCGCCAACGCCGAGTAGAACTCGGTCACCGCAAACGTCCCCAGGAGCGCCGTCTTCCCGCGCTTCGCCAGCAGCGCGTTGACGGTCCTGGTGCCGCGTTCGCGGCTGTACCGTTTGACCAATGCCGAGGTGTCGAAGTAGTAAACCGGCATGCTCACCCCCTCCTGGAGACGATGAATTCGGCCAGTGCGGTCCGAAGTTTCGACAGACGATCCTGGATCTCTTCGAGCGGCAGTTCTTCATAGCCCTGTTTCCGCAGCAGGGTCAGGAGGCTGCCCTGGCGGAGGTCGCGGGTGTCTTGCGCGATCCGGTCCAGCACCCGCGCTTTGCCCAGGCGGGAAGGAGTCTGGCGCGAGGTGCCCTGTCCTTCCTTTGCCCTTGCCGGTCCTGCTGGATTGGAAGACGCTTGTTTCACAGACGATCGCTGCCGAGCTGTCTGGTTCATGGTCGTGGCCTCACAGGAGTCTGTAGAAGATTGACGGATGAGAGACGATCGCCCGGTCCTTCGTCCCGCGGACAGGCCGCCGGCGGAATCGTCCCGGAGGGCTCGAAGTCTCCGTAGACGTACCCGGCCAGGGACTTGGCCAGTTCCGAGGTCACTTCCTGTTGCATGACGCGGACGGCCTTGGCCTGGGCCTCTCCCTCGGTCAGGTGCCCTTCCCTGCCCGTTCGAGACACGGCTCCGACCACGCGCTGGGTGCCGGCTTCCACGATCACGAAATCGCTGCACCAGCGGACGTAGCGGAACTGCGGATCCGGAACATCGGCTTTCCACAGCCTCACGGTCCCCTTCACGAGCAAGGCCAGAGGGTGGTTGGCCCCCTCTGTTCTGTCCGAACCGGTCCCTGCGCCGGCCCGTCGGGCGGTGACCGGGAGGCCTTCGCGGATCAGCCCTTCCATCACCGCACGCCTGACCGGTTCCGCCTGTTCCCCCGCCACGTCGACCGAGATCGTCACGTTGGCGGTGACGAACTGCTCCAACTCGGCCGTCAGGTCCGCCACCCGATAGGCCGCCTCGGAGCCCCGGCCGCTCTGCCGGATCACCCGCAGGTCCGCGTTGTAGGCCTCCCGCAGGACGAGGCTTTTCACCGCACGCCTGATGTTCCGCAGGTGGGCCAGCTTGTCCTGCGCCTGGCGCGACTCTTTCATCTCGGCTTCCACCGTCTCGTCCAATTCGGCGATCTTTTCCTGCATGGCGGTCCCGGCTTGCATCCGGTTCATGCCGGCCAGCGCGTAGTGGCGGCCGGTTTTCGGATCGAACCACCCGTCCAGGATCCGGACGTTCTCCAAAACCTTGTCGGTGGAGACTTTGGTGACCTGATCCAGGGTCAAGCGCCGTTCGGTTTGGGTGCCCCCCCGCTTCTCCAGCAGGAGAAAGGACTCCCAGTCCCGCGACTGGGCGCTTACCTCCGTTTTGAAGATCTTCGCCACCGCGGCATAGGCTCGCTCGGCGGCGGCCGGCTGGGATTCGGCCTGTCCGACGCCGGTGAGGTACTGATCGGGTGGATAGGTCTGGCTGACCCCTTCGATCCAGGAGGGCGGGCCTCCGCCCCTGCCCCAGGCACAGCCGCCCAGCAAGCCGATCGCCAGCATGGCCGCGATCAGAACCGCCGTTCGCCTGGGCGCCATCATCGGTACGATCATCAATGCACCACCCGCTCGATGAAGAACTTGGTCTCACCGCCCTGCAAAGTGACGGCCTGGGTGACGGAACGGCCCAGGTTGCCGTTGCGGCCGACCGAACGGACCCGCAACTCGTAGGAGCCGGGAGGCACCCAGAGTCGCGCGATCTGGACTTCATCCGGCAGAGTTTGCCAGATCCGCTTGTCCGATTCTTCCGTGCCGATGGCCAGCGTGTGGGCGAAGAGTCTGACGAGGATCCCGACGAGCGGACCCGCATCCCTGCCGGCGGCGGCCTGGGCCCCGCGACCGGCCCCCTCGGCCAGCGCGTATTTGACCGCCGCCCGTGCCACCGCCTTGACGGCGAGCTGCAGGTAGCGATCGTTCAGGCTCTTGGCGGCCATGGCGCTGAAGTCCTGCACCAACTCGGTCTGATCCGTGAAGGCGTCTCCGGCTCCGTTCAGGGTCACCTCGCCGTACATCACTTGGGACTTTTGCGGCACCAGGCGGGGAAGCGCGACGCGCACCACGCGGCCGCTGAGTCCGTACAACAGGCTTTCCGCCCCCCGAGAGTCCTGCGTGCTGTTCCCGATCGCGCCTTTGGTCAACAGAACCAGGCGCAGCGCGTCCAGGCTGATCGGCAGATCGATGAACTGGTCTTCCTTCCGCGGGCCGCGCCCATTATAGCTGATCACCACGACATGAGCGAGGTGTTGGAGTTGGGCGGCCGGCTGCCACGTGACCTCCGTGAAGGCCTCCCGGTATTCCTGGTGTTCCTGGACCAGGTGCAAGGCCTCGGTCACCCGGAGCAGGTCCGCCGGAAGCATGGGAGGGACCGTCACGCGGGCCCAGGGGCGGGCCTGGCGGTAGGATTCGTAGGCTTTTCGGTAGGCGATGAAGGCGTTGTTGAGGTCGCCGGCGGCTTCGTAGAGGATGCCGGTGAGGTAGCGCGCGAACGCGTCGTCGCGGTAGGCGTCCTTGTCGCGGGCCTGATCGGCCAGGACGTTCAGCCGCTGGTCGATCCGGCGGGCTTCGACCAGCGACTCGTAGAGGCGCCCCATCTCGGCGTAGTTGAGGGCCTTGAGCACGTTGATCATGACCTGCTCATAGGGCTCGCCTTCATAGGGCAGCAACGTGTCGTTGACGAGGAAGGCTTTGGCCTCGGTCCGCACCCGACGGGTGTAGAGCTCCTCGACGTCCGCTTCCGCCTGTTCCAGGAAGACGTTGCTTTCATCGTACCGCCCGGCGAGCTGGAGCGTCATGCCCCGATCCATCCGATACAGCACGCGGCCGGCCGCGCCGTAGTCCCCTTCCGCCTGCGCGACGATCTGATCGGCCCGTTTGGCGTCGCCGGCCCGCAGGCTGTCTTCCACGAGGACGTAGCGGTTGACGGCGGTGCTGCAGCCGACCGCCGTCGCCAGCAGCAACAAGGCCGGGAGAGACCGGATGATCGGGCGTGGCACCGGGCTGGACGCCGAGCAGGGTTTGATCACGGAGGCTGAACGGGCTGGGGTGGAAGGGCTCAAGCCACGCGACCTAAAAGAGGACGCGTTTGCGCTCGATCACTTTTTTGATCTTTTTTTGGCCGAACCAGGACTTGACGTTGTTTTCAAGGTCGATCATCTCCAGGTCCACCTGGTAGAACATCGCCCGGACGCCGTCCGACTCGTCGGGGATGCTGGAGACGGAGCCTTTGAGGATGTAGTCGGCGCCGATCTCCTTCCCCGGCGCTTTCTGCGTGTCCTCGAGGGCATGGATGGCCTGCTCGCGCCGTTCCTCGCGGATCTCCTCCCGCTCCCCCTTGCTGGCCACGAAGATCACTTTTTGTGAATTGGTCAGCTCCCGGGAAAGGTCGGCCACGAAAGTCTCGACGTTGATGTGGTCGTGGCTCCGGTTCAGGATCGTGCCGACCACGACGACGGGCTGGCGGCCCTTGGCGCTGGTGTAGTTCTCCAGCCAGGGGCTCGCGAGGGCTTCCTTGACCATGGCCTCGGCCACCAGGCGGGAATCGGTGTCGTTCCAGCGTCCGCTCAAGTCGGTGACCACCCCGGCGTCCACGCGGGTGACCCTGGTGCCGCTCCCGCAGCCGATGGTCATGAGGGCCAGGACGGGAAGCAGGAACGCGGCGGCGATCCATCCGCCCCGCCGCCCCGCCGCCCCGCTTCTCCGGCCGTCGCTCGTCATTTCTTGGCTGCCTGCTTGTCTTCTTCCTTTTCCAGCCGATCGAAGGCCTTCTCGCTGTTCCGCCTCACGTAGTCGCGCACCTGGGCGTTCAGCTCTTTGCTCTGCTCGAGCGCGTCCTGCATTTCTTTCAGCGACATCTTCGTCAACACATAGTACGTGTCGGTTTTTTCATCCTTGTACCGGTCGATGGGGCGTATCCCGCTGAGGGTGGCCGAGGAGAAGGTCTTGATGGCCCGTTCGATGTTCTGTTCCTCGGACGTCTTGCTGAAGTCCCCCGCCGTGGTCGACGCGGCATAGTCCCGCATCAAGTAGGCGGTGTAGGTTTGAAAGCTCTTGGTCAGTTCGGCGCGGGCCCGATTCTCGGCCGCGTCCCAGGCCAAGGGTTCGTTCCGGACGCCGGTCACGGACCCGACCCCGTAGAACGACTTGCTGTCCTTTTCGTTATAGACGCCGGAGCCCTTCTTCACCCAGGCCGGCGGGCCTCCGCAGGCGGTGAGTCCCATCAACAGAGCCACGGCTACGGCACTGCCCGCCAATTTTGCCAACAATGGTTTCGTCGAGGTCATGAGGTCGACTCCTTCCTGACCCAGCCATCCCGTCGGGGTCCGTTAGTAGGGGGCTCAATGCCGTCCTTGGCGAGAGAGCGGTTGATGCTGATTGCCTGAAAATCGCTCCGTTTCATGCTAGCATGCGTTCCGGGAGCTGTCAACGAAACCGCAGGGACCGCCCTCGGACGAATCAGGCAGGACGTGACGGGCACGGTTGCGGCCGGGCCACGTCCGGCGACAGCAGGGCGTGCCGGCCAGGTATCGGGAACAAAAAGGAGGACTGCGTGGCGCAGGTCAAGATTCAGGATGGGATCATCAAGGTGATCGAGTTGGACGTGCAGGACCCGAAGGCCGCCGCGGTCCTGGCCGAATATCCGGAGGTGCGCTGGGCGGAGGTGACGAGGCGCGCGCTCAAAATCGGACTGGGCTACCTCAAGGGCGGCGCGCAGGCCTGATCCTTACTGCTTGGCGGGCGGGGCGGTGCTGCCTTTGTCTTGCAGGTAGGCTCTGACCCTGTTTTCGGTGCCGCCCGTTTCCAGATAGCGCCGGTAGGCTTCCACCGCTTTTTTCTGATCCTTGAGGTCTTCGGCGTAGAGGTCTCCCAGCGAAAGGTAGACATCCGAGTAGGTGGCGTTCACGGCAGCCGCCTGGAGCAGCGCCCGTTCCGCCTCCGCGAAGCGCCCCTTCTTTTGCAGCACGAGCCCCAGCGTATAGTGTGAGTCCGGGTTCTGGGGCGCGTGCTTGACCGCCAGCTCGCCGGCCACCAGGGCTTCATCCAGATTGGGCTGGAGTTCCAGGAGGACATAGCTCTTCAGCACGTAGGCATCCCCGTAAGAAGGGTCGTACTCGACCGCCTGGTTCAAGTACTCGAGGGCCTCCTGCACGGAGCGCTGCTGCTGCAACAGCGAGTAGGCCTTTTCATAGGCCTCCTTCGCTGCGGCCGTCCGCTCCGCCTGGGTCTGGGGTCCCAGCCCGGCCCGGAACGCGCTCTTCTTCCCTTCGATCAGCACGATGTCCCCGTCCCCGTCCAGCCTGGCGAATTGAGGATGCTGGGCGCCGCCGGTGGTCTGTTCGACCTGTTGTTTCACGTAGGCGGCCAGTTCGGTGCCCATGATCCAGCCGTTCTTGTTGCCGTCGGCTGCGCCCTTCAGCCCGGTCAGAAAGGTTTGCAGAAACACGCCGGCCCCCTCTTTCGAGGCCAGAGGCTCGCCCTTGCTGGCCGCCGTGAAAATCTGGACCGACCGTTTGTCGGTTTCATCCTCCGGAGAGAGCCGCCCTTCCAGGGACAGTTGCTGGGGAGGCGTGACGTCCCATCCTGAGACCGCCGCGTCCAGCACGAACAGGATGTGCTTGGCCATCACGCGGCGCGAGAACTCCTTCAGATCGTCCAAGGTCACGGCCTTGGAGACGTTGGCGATCTGCGCGTCCCAGGGGACGAGGTACCCCAGGTCCTTCCCGTTCATGTCGCGGGTGATGCCGGCGTGTCCTGCAAAAAACACCACGACCCGGTCCTGACGGCCGACCTTCCTCGGCAGGTCGGCCGAGAGGATGGCTTTCAGGTTCTTGGAGCGGGCGTCTTTGTCGTAGACCTCAATGACATCGTCGAACCCGAGTTGGCGCAGCGCCGCCGCAAACGCCTTGGCGTCGGCCGCGGCGCCGGTCAGTTTCGGGGCCACCTGATAGTCGTCGATGCCGACCACCACTCCCCAGGATTTATAGTACAAGCCTTCCGGACGGCCGAGCTGGGCGGACAGGGGGGAGGCGCCCGGACCGAGCAAGGCAACGGCCAGCATCAGCCAATGGCATCTGGTGAGGAGTCGTCTCATGGTCGGCGGGACCGGATTGTCGAACCTCCGCATGCGCCGGCGCATGCCAGGTCCCTCGTGGATGCTACTCTTCGCGTCTTCGGACTGTCAAGGAGATCGGGGCCGGCGTGATGCCGCCTTGCGGCAGGCTTGCACATCCCCCCCTGCTTGGCCATAATGATCCTCCGTCTCCAGCCGGGGAATCATGGTGTTGCATGGTGAGGTCAATGTGAGGGAGCGTTGCGATGGACAAGAAGGGCGAGCAGGTCGATAGTTTGCTGCGCATCGATCGGATCGTGCATCCGACCGAAGAGACGAAAGCGGTCGCGCACATCCGGGATTACGAAGCCGAATACCGCCGGTCCGTCGCCGATCCGGAAGCCTTCTGGAACACGATCGCGAAAGAACTCGACTGGTTCAGTCCTTGGACGAAGGTGCTCGAATGGAACTACCCGTGGGCCAAATGGTTCGTCGGCGGCACCTGCAACATCGCCTACAACTGCCTGGACCGGCACGTGAAGACCTGGCGCAAAAACAAGGTGGCCGTGATCTGGGTGGGCGAACAGGGGGAGGAGCGGGTCTTCACCTACGGCGAGCTTTTCCGCCAGGTCAATCGCTGCGCGAACGCGTTGAAGGCGCTCGGGCTCCGGAAGGGCGACCGGGTCACGATCTACCTGCCCAAAATCCCTGAGCAGATCGTGGTGATGCTGGCCTGCGCCCGCATCGGCGTGATTCACAGCGTCGTCTATTCGGGGTTCAGCGCGCCGGCACTGGAAAGCCGCATTCAGGATGCGGAGTCGCGGGTGGTCATCACGGCGGACTGCGGCTACGATCGGGGCAAGCGCATCAACCTCAAGGTGGTCGTGGACCAGGCCGTCTCCAACTGCGGGAGCGTGGAGACCGTCGTCGTCGTCCGGCGCGAACGACCCGGCATCCCCCTGGCGGCCCCCAAAGAGGTTGACTGGGACGACTGGCTGGAGGGGGAAAGGGCCCAGTGTGAGGCCGAACCGCTGGACGCCGAGACGCCGCTGTACATTCTCTATACCTCCGGCACGACCGGCAAGCCCAAAGGGGTGGTGCACGTGCACGGGGGCTACATGGTCGGGACCTACATCACCACCAAGTACGTGTTTGACCTCAAGGAGGACGACGTGTATTTCTGCGTGGCCGATCCCGGGTGGGTGACGGGCCACAGCTACATCGTGTACGGGCCTCTCCTCAACGGGGCCACGATCCTGACCGCGGAGGGCAAGCCCGATTACCCCAACCCCGGTCGCTGGTGGCACCTGATCGAACGGTACGGCGTCTCCATCTTTTACACGACCCCGACGGCGATCCGGCTGCTCATGAAGTACGGGGAGGAATGGCCCAAGAAGTACGACCTCTCCGCGCTCCGTATTCTGGGCAGCGTCGGCGAGCCGATCAACCCCGAGGCCTGGGAATGGTATCACCGGGTGACCGGCGGCAACAAACCGATCATGGACACCTGGTGGCAGACCGAGACCGGGATGATCCTGGTCACTCCCCTGCCCTCCGTGCCCCTCAAGCCCGGGTCGGCGACCAGACCGTTCCTGGGTATCGAGGCGGATGTCGTGGATCGGGCCGGCAACAGCCTGCCGGCCAACGCCGGGGGATTTGCGGTCATCAAGAAGCCCTGGCCCGCCATGATGCGCACGATCTACAAGGACCCGGACCGGTACCAGGTCTACTGGAACACCATCCCCAACTGCTACACGGCCGGGGATGTCTGCCGGAAGGATGAGCACGGCTACCTCTGGTTCATGGGCCGGGCCGACGACGTGATCAAGGTGGCCGGCAACCGCATCGGGACCGCCGAAGTGGAGAGCGCCCTCGTCAGCCACCAGGCTGTGGCCGAGGCGGCGGTGATCGGCAAACCCCACAAGACGGCGGGCGAAGCGATCAAGGCTTTCGTCATCCTCAAGCAAGGGCAGCAGGACGGACGGGACCTCATTCAGTCGTTGAAGGACCATGTCCTGAAGGAGCTGGGCAAGATTGCAGTGCCGCAGGAAATCGAAATCGTCTCCTCCCTTCCCAAGACGCGTTCGGGCAAGATCATGCGGCGCGTGCTCAAGGCCAAGGAGCTTGGGCAGGACCCGGGGGACATCTCGACCATTGAGGAATAGGATGACGACGCGCAACTCTACCCGGGCCGTCCCAGGTCCATTCCCAGACAGGGGAGAATAGGAGGCCGTGATGCATCCGTTCATGCGACGTCCGTCGAAGGGTCTGGCAGCAGTCGGAGTCACGGCCCTCGTCCTGGCAAGTCTGAGCGTCGGCTCCGGTGCCTGGGCAGCCGAGGCGGGCAAGCCGGCTGCAAAGGAGAAGGCGGCCCGGACAGACCGGCGCGGCGAGGCGAAGGGAGGAAGCACCAAGGCGTCCGGCGCCGGCATCGTGGCCAAGGCCCAAGCCTGCTTCGGGGTGGCTCCTCAGATCGAGAAGGTGAAGCCGGACGAGGGGAAGGCCGGGGACAAGGTCACGATCACCGGCCGGAGTTTCGGGGCCAAGGGGTGTCTCACGACCGTGTCATTCGGTCCCGGCCATCCGGCCAAATTCGAGCACGTCAACGAGACGACCGTGACCGCAACGGTGCCCGCCGTGAAGCAGAAAGGGTTGCGGCTCCTGACCGTGACGACCGCGTCCGGGGAGGATTCGAAGCCCTTCCTGGTGAAGTAGCGTTCAGCTTTCAGCAATCAGTTTGTTTCCGAAAAAGCTGAAGGCTGATGGCTGGTGGCTCGAAGCGTTCAGATCAGCCCGCGTTTCTGGAGGTAGTCCCGGTCAATGACGGGGGCTGGTTTCGGGGGCAGGTGTCCTCGTTCCTGGAGGAGCCGCTCGACGTATTTGCCGATCAGGTCCGATTCGAGGTTGACCCGCTCCCCTTCCTTCATCAGCCCCAGGGTCGTGGCCTTGGCCGTATGAGGAATGACCGCGATGCTGAAGGTCCGGTCCGTCACCTCATTGACCGTCATGCTGACGCCGTCAATGGTGATGGAGCCCTTGGGGATGCAGTAGCGCAGTAATTCCGACGGCGCCTCGATCGTCAGCCGGACGGCATTGCCGTCCGCTTGACGGCTCCGGATCGTTCCCGTTCCGTCTACGTGGCCCGCCACCAGATGACCGCCGATGCGTTCGTTGACCTTCATCGCCCGTTCGAGATTGACTGGGGTCCCCGCCGTCAACTGGCCCAGCGTCGTGACGGAGAGCGTTTCGGGAGAGAGGTCGACGGAGAACTCCCGCTCGCTCCGTGTCACCACGGTCAAGCAGGCCCCGTTCACGCTGACGCTGGCTCCGATCGCCAGGTCGTCCATGATCGTCTGGGCCAGAAGGCTGAGCCTGGCTCCTGCCAGGCTCTTCTCCAGCGCCTTGACGACCCCCATTTCTTCGACGATCCCGGTAAACATGGGTTATTTGTTGAACAGCACCTTCTTTGCGACGATTACGAAGACGACGACCAGGACCACGACCCCCAGCGCCGCCAGCACGCCGACCACGATGTCGGCCGTCCCCATCTCCGGTTTCACCGCGCTCCGCCCTCCGTTCGGCGCTCGATCTTATCACACTTGCCCGGCCGTGGCGCTGCCTTCTCGCGGCGGACGCTAGTTCTTCACCAACGCCCAGAACAGCCCGGCGGCGGCCACCTGGACGGCGGCGATCACGGCAAAGGCCCCCTGGTAGCTCAGGTGCGCGATCAACAGGCCGGCGAGGAGCGGACCGCTGGCATGACCGATGTCCGAGATGGTCCCCTGCATTCCCATCCCGGCCCCCAGGGTCTTCAGTTCCGAAAGGTCCGCCACCAGCGCCGAGGTCGAAGAGGAGACGACGGCTTCGCCGAACCCGAAGCCGGCTGCCAGGAGCACCAAAAGAGGCAGGCCGGACACGAACGGAATCAGGACGAACGTGCCGGCGCAGATCATCAGCCCGAGCAGGATCAGCGGGTGTCGCCCGACCCGGTCCGATGCCCGTCCCATCACGGGCTTCGAAACAAACGACGTCAGTCCTTGGACACCGAACAGAAGGCCCACCTCCCCCGGATTCAATCCAACGCCGATCCCATAGATAGGCAAAAACGCCATCAAGGCGCCGTTGGCCACCATCTTGGCTCCGTCCGTCACGCTGGTCACGAGCACGCGCCTGTTGCGCCAGACGAGCCGGAACCCCTTCCACATCTCGGCCAGGACCGGCCGAAGCCCCCTGTCCTGCCCGCGGGGCGGCGGAGTGAGGCGCAGGCTGAAGAAGAACAGGAGTCCCAGGCAGCCGAAGATGCCGGCCGCCACGAAGGTGGCGGCAAAACCGGCTTCATAGACCAGCCAGCCTCCCAGCACGGGACCGAGGAGCGCGCCGGCCTGGGTGGAGGCGGTGTACCAGCCGAGCGCCGCGCCGCGCCGCTCCCGGTACAAGTCCGCAACCGTCGCCAGCGCGCTGGGCGCGAAGATCGCGGTTGCCAGGCCGTGGACAAACCGCAGGCCGACCAGCAGGTCCAGGTCGGAGACGAGGGGGTACGCGAAGGGCGGCAGCGCAAAGGCCAAGACCCCGACTCGCATCAAGAGCCGCCGGCCATAGATGTCCGACAAAGCTCCGGCCGGCAGTTTCAGCAAGACGCCGGTCAAGGTGGAGACCGAGACCACGAGCCCGATGTGCTCGGGACCGGCCCCCAGCGACTGGGCGAAGAGGGCCAGGACCGGCATCCGAACCAGGTTGTAACTGATAAAGCAGACGATGCCGACCCCGCAGAGGAGAATGAAGCTCCGGATCGGCGTCATGGGATTGGGGCACGAGCTGGTTGTGGCAGGCCCCGCAGCAGCGAGACAAGTTGGATCTGATCTTCCGGCTGGACCGGCAGCAGGCGGGTTTCCTGGATCACGCGCTCCGGATCGTTGGCGATCACCAGGCCCAGTTGGGCCGTCGCGTCAAACCCCTTTGCGAGCTTGCGAGAGACCGCATCCCCGATCAAGGGCCTGAGGAGGGTCAGGAGCACCGACAGGACCGGGTTGTTCAATTTCGTATAGGCGACGAGGGAAGTCTCGACCGCGGGGCGTCCCTCCGGAGTCGTCACCGGCCTGGTCCGGAGCAGGACGACCGCCTTGGCCCGGACCATTGGAAACAGCCGCCCTTCGTGGTAGCCGTCGATGTGGTAGAGCCGGGTGTTCTGGTCCCGATACAGCAGCGTGAGCAACCCCTGGGTGCCGTCCCCGTCGTTCCCCCAAAATTGATTGGGTCCTTTGACGGTGAACTGGTAGGGCCCCAAACCAAGCCGCGCGATCAGCGAGGCGACGACGACCGGGTGATCGAGTAAGTAGCCGTAGAGCGCCGGCGGGATCGGCGTCGTGATGGGGCCGACCGGCCCGGAAGTGGTTGCATGGTTGACGATGGGCTCGATCAGGCACAGGGCGGCCGGGCTCAGTTGCTCGACCGGAAACCGGATGCCGCTCTGCTCCTGGGAGACCAGGCAGGGCTCGGCCTGCAGTCCGGAAGCGAGACCGAGCAACAAGCACGCGGCGGTCGCGGCACCGACCCACCGCTGCTCCGTCGCCGGGGCGCAGCGGCGGCTGCCGGGCCCGTGGCTCATGGCGTCTCCACGGGAATGGTCAGGATGACCGGAAAAAGCCGCTCCCGGTCATGCCGCAGGCGTGCGTCACGCAGCAGCGTTTCCAGATCGGGCGTGACCGGCCCGTGGTAACTGACGCGGCCGTTGGTCACGATCGTGACGGGACCGGACAGGTCCACGAGCACCTGGTTCAGAAACAGGCTGTAGCGTTTCACCCGTTGGGTTCGGACTTCGATGCGATCGGGCGCAACGACGGTGGCGTCCAACCTGGCATAGACGCGGTTGAGGATGGTTTCGTCGCGGTTGTCGGTCAGATGTTCCGTGAACGAGGCGATGCGGTCCGTCGCATCGATCCTCACCCAGTCGAACGACGTCAGGTGTGAGGCGTCCCGCACGACCGTCAGGCTTTTCGGATAGGGCTCGCGGCGATGGGCTCCGAACCAGGCCACGAGCGCCGGCAATTCTTCTCGCGGGAAGAAGTGTCCGCCGGCCATGGGATGCACCCGCTCATGCTCCCGATAGACGAAGTCGTAGCCCAGCCTCGTCATCTCCTTGGCAATGGTCCGGCTGAGCTCAACCGGCATGACCTGGTCGTTCCGCCCATGGATCATATAGACCGGCGTGTGGCGCAGATTTTCCAGGAACGGCAGCAGGACGTCATCAAGCCCGCTGGCCATCGGAGCCAGACCGGCAAAGAGCGGGGCGTGATGCATGCCGACCAGGTACGTGCCGATGCCGCCGTTCGACATGCCCGTCAGAAAGACGCGATCCGGGTCCACGTGATACCGGGCTTGGACGGATCGAATGGTCGCCAGCACGAGATCTTCCGCCTGTCTGGTCCACCAGGCGCCAGATAAGTAGGTCGGGCAAGCCAGGATATAGTCCTCCCCCAGGCGAGGCTGCCAGCGCTCCAGATAGGCGTCACCGGTGAAGCCCGCACCGTGCAGGCAGACCACCAGACCATAGGGCTGCGAGGGCTGATAGGACTGCGGCACGGAAAGTCCGTAGGAATAAGTCCGCTCCCGGACCCGCACCGGCTGACTCGCCTGCAGCCCGACCGGTTCCAGCCCGTAGGGCCGTCCTGTCTTGATGATGGTTGCGACCGCGTCGAGGTTGGCGCCCGGAGTATGGAGGATTTCCGACAAGAGTTGCTCGGCCTTTTCCGGCTCGTCGGTTTCAAGATATTCATGGACCAGGAGTGACAGGGGGCTGGCGCCTGCGTTGGTGTGCGGGAGTTCAACCGAATCTCCTGAGGAGACGTGGCCGGGCGCTGCGACCAGCCCCCCAAGGACTATGCCGGCAAACATTGCCCCTAGCTTGATCGGCCAACCTGTCCTATGGAAGGGGAGCCTACCGGCAAATGACAGAAGATAGGAAAGACGGGCTGAGACGGTTCGGAGAGAGGGTCTGGATATCACTGAAGAACGGTACCATCTTTACTTCGGGCTTGTCAAAAACCGAAACAGCGACGGGTGAACGCAGGGTGATGAGGGGGATCGACCGGGCGCGGGACAAGGTACGGCTGGCTCTGGTCGGCCGAGCGCTGCAAGGCTTGCCACTGGGCCGGTTTGATGCAGAGAAACGCTTCCACCACGAAGGGATCGAAGTGGGTCTCCCGTTCTGCCAGGATCTGCTCGCAGGCTTCGGCGAAGCTCACGGGCTTCCGATAAGGGCGGTCCGACGTGAGGGCGTCCAGCACATCCACCACCGAGCAGATCCTGGCTCCCAACGGGATCTCTTCTCCCTTCAGTCCATAGGGGTACCCGGTTCCGTCGTACCACTCATGATGTGCCAGGACGATCCTGGCGACCTCCTCCAGCGCGAGGCTCGACCGGACGATCTTATAGCCGGCTACCGGATGCCGCCGCATGATCGACCATTCGACTTCCGAGAGCTGTCCGGGCTTGTTTAAAATGGTGCCCGGCACGCGGATCTTGCCGACGTCATGCAGAAACACCCCCCGCTTCAACGTGAGGTGTTCGGCTTCGGACAGGCCAAGGATTCTGCCTAGGGCCAGGGAATAAGCAATGACCCGACGGGAATGAGCGTGGGTGCAACTGTCCTGCGCCTGAAGGACTGCGCCCAATGTGGAAATCGTCGCGTCAATAGTGTGGGGCGAATCGCGGGCCTCCAGGGAGGCTAGAGACAACCGTCTCGTTGGATGTACATGCATGGCACCGGAAGTGAGCAAGTCCAGTGCCTAAACATCAGTTTTTCTATATTATTGATTTTATGATGATTACTGTTATGAGAAACTAAGTCCGTCGCTTGAAGTTGTACAAGAATGTACAGTTTTATCTTAATTTGTACAAAATGATCGAGGCTTAGCCGTAACTTTTCCCTCAATGACGAAGTCTCTCCCGATCCGTCTGGTCCGTATCTCCGTCAAAGGGACTGCCCCGGACAGCCGTTCGGGAGAACGGCCTCCGATGACGCCCTTGGCATCCTGTCCGCCAAGAAGGTGAGGGGCCAAGTAGAACCGTATGCGGTTGACCAGCCCTTCGCGCAGAGCCGCGGCGTTGAGCTCGCTCCCCCCTTCGATCAGCAGGCTGCTGATGCCCATCTGACCCAAACGAGTCAGACAAGCAGCAAGGGGGACGCGTCTGTCCTTGGCCGGCAGGACCAGCAGCGACAGGCCGCGGGCGCGCAATTGTTCGATCCGCTGCCTGGGGGCTTTCTCCGTCGTGACGATCACGGTGCCGATGGGATGGGCGCCTCCGTGAGGCGAGAGGACCCGGGCCTTGTCCGGGATGCGAAGCCGGCTGTCGAGAACCACGCGAAGCGGCTGGCGATGTCCGGACGAGTTCCCTGCGCGCGCCGGCCCTCTGGCTGTCAGGAGCGGATCATCGCGCAGGATCGTGCCAACTCCGACCAGAATGGCATCGACCTGACTCCTGAGGCGATGGACCTCCCGCCTGGCTTCCATACCGGTAATCCATCGGGACTCGCCTGACGCCGTGGCGATCTTACCGTCCATGGTCATGGCCGCTTTCAAGAGGACATAGGGCCGTCCCGTTTTCATCCAATGGCAGTAGATTTCATTGAGTCGTTCGGCTTCCCGGCTGAGGCAGCCGACCGAGACCTGGATGCCGGCTCTGCGGAGCAGGCTGATGCCTCGTCCCGCTACCGCCGGGTTGGGATCGCGCATCGCCACGACGATGCGTCGGAAGCGGGATTCGATCAGGGCCGGAACGCAGGGGGGGGTCCGCTTGCTCTCATGGCAGCAGGGTTCGAGGGTGACGTAGAGGGTGGCGCCCCGGCACCGCTTCCCTGCCGCCTGGAGGGCGAGGATCTCGGCATGGGAACCGCCGGCTCTGCGGTGGTACCCCTGCCCGACAATCCGGTTGCCGGCCACCACCACCGCGCCGACCATCGGGTTGGGACTGGTACGGCCTCGCCCCTTGGCGGCCAGGCTGAGAGCCAGCGCCATATACCGCTGGTCGGGGTCTTGGTCCTTCACCGTCTGCGCCGGGTTCGACCGCCGCTCCGGGACCGGCTCTGACGGGGCCCGGTTCGGGACCGTTTCCTTGCCGGCTGCTTGGTGCTTTCACCGGGCGACTCGGTCAATGCCGCCTGTGCCGCCGCCAGGCGGGCGATTGCCACCCGGTAGGGCGAGCAACTGACATAGTCCAGGCCGAGGCGATGGCAGAACTCCACGGAACTCGGCTCGCCGCCATGTTCCCCACAGATGCCGAGCTTGATGTCCGGTCTGGTCTTCCGCCCTTCCGTGATCGCCAGTTTCATCATGGCGCCCACCCCTTCCCGGTCCAGGACTGCGAAGGGATCGGCCTCCAGAATATTCTCCGCCTTGGTGGTGATCGTACTCCCGCAGCTCCGGCAGGTCATTTCTTTCCAGTCCACGTCGGTGCTGAGGCAACGGGGGCAGCTGTCCTGCCGCCGCATGTAGAAGGCCACGAATTTGGCCGCGTCATCGCGTGAAAAACCGAACGTGGTCTGGGTCAGGTCGTTGGTGCCGAAGGAAAAGAACTCGGCCTCCTCCGCGATCCGTCCGGCCGTCACGGCGGCGCGCGGCAGCTCAATCATGGTTCCGACCAGGTAGGACAGCTTGACCCCGCAGCGTTTCAACGTCTCGTCCGCCACTTCCCGGATCAGGTCTTTCTGGGCCTTCATTTCCGAAACCATGCCGACCAAGGGGATCATGATCTCCGGGACGATCTTCTTCCCTTCCCGCGCCACTTCGCAAGCCGCCTCGATGATGGCGCGGGTCTGCATCCGGGTGATCTCCGGCATCGTGATGCCCAGCCGGCAGCCGCGCAGGCCCAGCATGGGATTGAACTCATGCAGCTCCTCCACCCGGGCCAGGAGTCGCCGCTTTTCTTCGACCAAGGTGGGATCTCCCCCGGTCAGTTCCAGTTTGGCGATCTCCACCATCAGGTCTTCCCGCTTGGGCAAAAATTCATGCAGCGGCGGGTCCAGCAGGCGGATCGTGACGGGGAACCCCTTCATCTCGCGATAGAGTCCGATGAAGTCCTGCTTCTGCAGGGGCAGGAGCTGGGCGAGGTACCGTTCGCGTTCCTCGCTCGTGCGCGCCAGGATCATCCGCTGCATGATCGGAATGCGATCCTCGGCGAAGAACATGTGTTCCGTCCGGCAGAGGCCGATGCCCTCGGCCCCGAACCCGCGGGCGATCATGGCCTGGTCCGGCACATCCGCGTTGGCCCGGACCTTGAGCCGGCGGAACTCGTCGGCCCATTGGAGGAAGGCGGAGAAGCGCTGGTATTTCTCGGACCGCCGGGCGTCCAGCTTGCCCTGGATCACCTGGATGACCTCGGAGGCCACCACCGGGATGTCGCCTCCGTAGACGTGGCCGGTGAAGCCGTTGATCGACAGGTAGTCGCCTTCTTTGAACGGCTGTGAGCCGATCTTGACCGTGGAGCCGTCGACGACTTCGACGGCCTCGCAGCCGGCCACGCAGACTTTGCCCATTTGGCGCGCCACCACGGCGGCGTGCGAGGTCATGCCGCCGCGAGCCGTGAGGAAGCCGAGCGCCGCGTTCATGCCGTGAATGTCGTCCGGGCTGGTCTCCTGCCGGACCAGGATGACCCGCTCGCCCCGCCCCTGCATCTCAACCGCCTTGTCCGGTGTCAGCGCGATTTTGCCCGCGGCCGCCCCCGGGCCGGCCGGCAGGCCTTTCCCGATGGATTGGTGGCGGCCTTCTTCCGCCGCGTCGAAGATCGGGTAGAGATACTGGGACAGTTGCTCCGGGCCGACGCGGAGCACGGCCTCGCGCTTGCTGATCAGGCGTTCCTTGACCATGTCCACGGCGATCCGGACCGCCGCGATGCCGGTCCGCTTCCCCACCCGGGTCTGCAGCATGTACAGCTTGCCTTCCTGGATGGTGAATTCCAGATCCAGCATGTCCCGGTAATGGCGCTCGAGCGTCCGATACGTCGCGACCAGGTCTTTGTACGCGCCAGGGAGCGTCTTGGCGAGGGCTGCAACGGGCAACGGCGTCCTGATGCCGGCCACCACGTCTTCCCCTTGCGCGTTCAACAGACATTCACCGAAAAACGTGGGCTCACCGGAGGCCGGGTCGCGCGTGAAGGCCACACCGGTGCCGCTGGTCTCTCCCATGTTGCCAAAGACCATGGCCACCACGTTCACGGCGGTCCCCCAACTGTCCGGAATGTTGTAGAGGCGCCGGTAGGTCACCGCGCGGGCTCCGTACCAGGAGGAGAAGACCGCGTTCACGCCCATCCGGAGCTGTTCGATGGGATCTTCCGGGAATTCGCGGCCGGTTTCGTGCTGCACCGCGGCCTTGAACTGACGGACGAGTTCCCTGAGGGCCTTGGTGTCGAGCTCGGTGTCCTGCTTGACGCCCCGGTCCAGCTTCATGTGCTTGAGCAGCTCTTCAAAATGTTCGCGGGGGACGTCCATGACCACGCTGCCGAACATGGTGATGAACCGTCGGTAGCTGTCCAGCGCGAACCGCTCGTTCTTCGTCCTGGCTGCGAGCCCTTCCACCGTGAGTTCGTTCAACCCGACGTTCAAGACCGTGTCCATCATGCCGGGCATGGAGGCTCTGGCGCCGGATCGGACCGAGACCAGGAGCGGATTGGCGGGATCGCCGAAGCGGGCCCCCATCGACCGCTCGACCCGTTTGAGGCATTGCAGGGCCTGATCCCACATGCCGGGGGGATAGGTTTTTTTGCGCCGGTAGTATTCCACGCAAGCTTCGGTCGAAATGGTGAACCCGGGTGGCACGGAGATCTTGAGATTCGTCATCTCCGCCAGGCCGGCCCCCTTGCCGCCGAGCAGCTCTTTCATGTTGCTGTCGCCTTCGGCTTTTCCGTCGCCGAAGTAATAGACCCATCTCTTCGTGCCCACGCTGTGTCTCCTCTTATGTCGTCCGTAATAATGAAGGTCCGAACGGATCTCCGGCCCTCAGTGGCCGAGGGTCTCCAGTCGAAGCCGGTAGCGGGCGATCAGGTACCGTTTGAACAGCATGCCCGACACGATGAGGATCGCGACGAAGGCTCCGAGCAGGAACAACCGATAGTCCACGCGAGCCGGATGGTCGAAATAGAGCTTCCCGTCGGCCCCCTGGACGACCTTCGTGTCGTTCTGGAATCGGTGCGTTTCCCCGGAGGGATCCGACAGGTTGATCCATTCGTTGCACAGCCTGACGGGGTCCTGGGAGCCGGTGACCTTGTGCCACCCCAGCCGCAGGCAGACATCCTTGGCCGGATCGAAGAGATCCGGCGTCCTGATCAAGGTCTCCAGGTTGATCCCGCTGCCCCAGAGGACGAGCAGGAAGACCCCGTTGCAGAGCACGATCATGAGGGTGGAGACCGCGTAGGTGTAGCGACGGAGTTGCCTCCTCTTCCGCTCTTCCGACAGGTCTGCGGCCCCCGGCTCGATGGGCGCGGCCGGCTCTGTGCTGACTGCAGCCATCCTCCCTCACCGTCTCAAGTCCCCTGTACCATGATTTGAGAGAAGTCTGCAAAGGACATGAACAGGCGGTCGACCGAAAAGAGCATCGACAGGCGGTTCGCCCGGAGCGCCTGGTCCTCGGCATTGACCATGACCCCTTCGAAAAATCCGTCGATGGACGGCTTCATCTGCACGAGGCCGTCCAGGGCCTTGGCATAGTCCCCTTGCTCGATGGAATAGGGAACGTGGAGCCGGGCCGCTTCGAGTGTCTTGTGCAGCGCCGTTTCGGCCGGATGTTGAAAAAGAGCCGGGTCCACCTCTTCCCTGTCCCACTTTTCTTTCTCAACGATGCGATGAGCCCGCTTGAAGCCGATGATCAAGGGGTCAAACTCCGGTCTGCCGGTGATGGCCTGCAGGGCTTTCATCTTGTCGTAGAGGGCGAGCAGGTTCAAGTCGGCCCGGCGCGGCGATTGCAGCGCGGCCTGCATGACGTCGTCGCGCAGGCCGTCAACCGCGCGACCGTAGTACAGGAGGCGCTCCAGGATGAACCCGACGGGATCGCTGGCGGTCCCGGCCGGTTTGAAGCCTGTTTCGTCCAGCAAGTCGGAGGCGTGGACGGCCATGTCTCCCAGGTTGAGGGGGAGATGGCCTTCGAGGGCAATGCGCACGACAGCCAGCGCATTGCGCCGGAGGGCAAAGGGGTCTTCGGAGCCTGATGGGACGAGCCCCACGCGGAAAAAGGCAAAGATCGTATCAAGCCGGTCCGCCAGCGAAAGGACCTTGCCGGCCGGCGATTCTGGGATTTTTCCTTCCATCGAGGGGGGAAGGTACTGCTCGGCGATGGCCTGGCTCACCGCGTCCGCTTCCCCGTCGTGCTTGGCATACTCCCCGCCCATGATGCCTTGCAGGACGGGGAACTCGCCGACGATGCCCGTGGTGAGATCAGCCTTGCAGAGTTCGGCCGCTCTGGTGCAAGCGTGACGGGTCTCAGCGTCAAAAGCGAACATGACGGCAAGCCGGTCCGCCAACTGTCTGACCCGCTGCTGCTTCTCGAAGACCGTGCCGAGTTTCTGGTGGAAGACGACGCCCTTCAGCTTCCCGACCCGGTCTGCCAGCCTGACCTTGCGGTCCTCGTCAAAAAAGAACTTGGCGTCGGCCAAACGGGCCGCTAGGACCCGCTCGTTGCCTTCGCGGATCAAGTTCATGTTCGTCAGCTTCATGTTGGTCACCGAGATGAACTGGGGGAGCAAGGATCCGTCACGCCGCAGGAGTGAGAAAAATCCCTGGTGTTCCTTCATCGAGGTAGTGAGCACCTCTTTGGGGAGTGAAAGGTATTGGGGATTGAACGAGCCGAGGATCGCATGGGGGCACTCGACGGTGTGCACGGCCTGCTCCAGCAAGTCTTCGTCCCGGTGCACGTGCCCCCGCACCGATTTGGCGAGGCTCTCGATCTGGGCGTGGATCATTTTGCGGCGCTTGTCCTGGTCGGGGATGACGCCGTGGCGCTCCAGGCTTTCCAGGTACGAGCGTACGTCTCTCACGCGGAGGCCTTGCCTGCCGCCGGCTCCGCCCGCACCGAGAAACCGGTGTCCCCAGGTTCGGTCCCCTGCCCTGACTCCACCCACCTGAAACTCGATGGTCTTTTCTGCGTACTGGGCCAGGATCCAACGGATTGGGCGTGCGAACCGTATCCCGGTCTCGTTCCAACGCATGGACTTGGGGAACGACAGCCTGCCAATCAGTTGAGGGAGGAACTCGCCGAGCACCGCGCCGGCCGTGCGGCCGGGGTCGCGTTTGACGGCGAAGACATAGTCGCCCTTGGGAGTCTGTCGGATCACCAGATCGCGGACGTCCAGGCCCTGTCCCGCCGCAAATCCCGTGGCGGCTTTGGTCGGCTGGCCGTTTGCATCGAAGGCGACGGTTTTGGAGGGGCCCATCGCTTCCTTGACTGTGGCGGTCTGATGGCTGGAGAGTGCGTCAACCGCCAATGTCAGGCGCCTTGGGGTGCCGAACGTTCGGACGGCTTTGTAGGTCAGGCGCTGGTCTTTGAAGAACCGCTCCGCCTCATCTTTGAAGGAGCCGAGCGCCGGCGACACGAACCGATAGGGCAATTCTTCCGTCCCGATCTCGAGCAACAACTCCCCAGCCGTCGGGCCGGTTGAGCGGCGTTTGGCTGCGGGCTTCCTGAGTGTCTTCGGCCCTTGCTTCCCTGCCCTCGTTCTTGACCTGGCCATAGCCATAGCGTCGGCTGCTACCGGACCGCCGTGGAACTTTGCTTGCTCTGGTGCGGCGCCTGCTTCAGCAAGGGGTAGCCCAGGCTTTCGCGATGGGCCAGATAGCCCTCCGCGCACTGGTAGGCCAGAGCCCGGACGCGGGCGATGTAGCCGGTTCGCTCCGCGACGCTGATCGCGCCGCGCGCATCGAGCAGATTGAAGACGTGAGAAGACTTGATGCAATAGTCATAGGCCGGCAGGGCCAGGCCTTCCGCAAGCAACCGTTTGCACTCCGACTCAAAAGTCTGAAAAGTGGCGACCAGCATAGTGGCGTCCGCCGCTTCGAAATTGTACTTTGAAAACTGGATTTCGGTTTGGTGGTGAATGTCCCCGTAGGTGATTCCGTCGGTCCAGGCCAAGTCGAAGACATTGTTCACCTGCTGCAGGTACATCGCAATCCGCTCGGTCCCATAGGTGATTTCGACCGTGATCGGGTTGAGCTCGACCCCGCCGACTTCCTGGAAGTAGGTAAACTGCGTGATTTCCATCCCGTCCAACCGTACTTCCCACCCCAATCCCCAGGCCCCCAACGTGGGGGACTCCCAGTCGTCCTGAATAAAACGGATGTCATGTTGCTTGGGGTTGATCCCGAGGCGGGCGAGACTGTCTAAGTACAAGGTTTGAACATTATCCGGGGACGGTTTGAGGACCACCTGGTACTGGTAATAATGTTGCATGCGGTTCGGGTTTTCTCCGTACCGGCCATCCGTGGGGCGTCGGCAGGGTTGTGGGTAAGCTGCCCGCCAGGGTTCGGGGCCCAGGGCGCGCAGGAAGGTCGCCGGGTGGAACGTGCCGGCTCCCATCTCCAAGTCATAGGGTTGGTGGATGACGCAGCCCTGGTCGGCCCAATAGCGATGGAGGGAGAGGATCAACTCCTGGAGGGTCACGGATTATCCTTGCCGTTGTCGCGCTGTATGTACCGGGACGAGTTGGCACCCAAGGGGTCGCTTCCGAAGCACACTGATTCTCGGAAGTGCTGCCAAACTAACAAGATTCCGCTGCTCTGTCAAGGTGGGACGACTCTGCCCAAAGCGATGCCATGCGCTTGCCCGGTCGTTCGTGTTTTGAATTTTTCAACTCTTATTGCAGCTATTGCAGCGGAGAATTTTTTCGCGAAACCTTGACGTAGCTCTGGCAATTGATTATTGTACAAAAAATTTACTGACTCAGTTTACATTAAGCTTTTCAACCATGAGATTTTCAAAGAAAAGCGAGTACGCGCTCCGTGCGCTCATTGAGCTGACGGCGCAATATAAAAAATCCCTGTTGCAACGGCACGAAATCGCTGACCGGCAAAACATCCCCATCGAGTTTCTCGAGCAGATCCTCCTCACGCTTAAGAATGCGGGACTCCTGGCCAGCAAGCGCGGCGTGACGGGTGGATACAGCCTCATCAAACCCCCCGATGAGATTACCTTGGGCCAAGTGATCCGTCTTTTGGATGGCCCCCTGGCTCCGATCGGTTGTGTGAGCAAAACGGCTTATCGAAAGTGCAGCGACTGCCCCTACGCAGAGAAGAGCCATTGCCCGATCCAGCAGGTCATGTTGGGGGTGCGCAACGCCATTGCGGATATTCTGGATAACTACACGCTCAGTGATTTTGCCCGTCAGTCGGAAGGGAAGAAGCCTGATGCCGATCATGCGGCCTACTGAACGACCGGCCAGCCGAAGGGCCCTGCTTGCAGGCGCGATGCTCCAATTGCTGTGGGCCCTGCTTCAACCCGTCGTTCCAAGCAGTGCGGCAGAACCCCGTGAACTGGTTCTGGCCATCTACAGTGTGCCCAAGGAAGCTTACGAAAAACGTATTATCCCCGCCTTTCAACGGCACTGGAAGCAACGCACCGGGGAAGAGGTGCGCATACGCAGCTCCTACGGGGCTTCCGGGGCGCAGGCGCGGGCTGTCATCGGAGGGTTCGATGCCGACATTGCGGCCCTGTCGGTCGAGGGAGATCTCGACCAAGTAGTCAAGGCCGGTCTGATCACACATGACTGGCGGAAGGCTCCCCAGCGCGGCATAGTCACGGCGTCGGTGGTGGCGTTCGGCCTGCGGAAAGGCAACCCCAAGGGCATCAAGACCTGGGAGGACCTGACGAAGCCCGGCGTCGAGGTCCTCTACCCCAACCCAAAGACATCCGGCGGGGCCATGTGGGATATCGTCGCGATCTATGGCGCGGGGCTCAAGCTGGCGGAACAAAATCGGACGGCAGGACTTCCTGCGGCAAAAACTGCGCCGGAAGCTTATGCCGCGGATCTGCTCAAACGGGTCCAAAAGAATGTAAAAGTGATGGACAAGAGCGGACGCGAATCGGTCACCACCTTCGAACGCGGGGTCGGCGATGTGATCGTGACTTATGAGAACGAGCTCCTGCCCCGTATCAAGAGCGGACGTCCCTACGATCTGATGGTTCCGGCGGAAACCGTCTTGATTGAAAATCCCGTGGCGCTCGTGGACCGCAACGTGGACAAGCACCGAGTGCGTGACGTGGCGGAAGCCTTCGTCTCATTCCTGCAGGGGGCGGAGGCGCAGCGCGCGTTCATGGAATCGGGCTTCCGACCTATCCAGGGGGCTGGCGCTGAAGGGCAGGCCACTGCGCCTCCCCTCCCGCCTCGACTTTTTACGGTGGCGGAACTGGGCGGCTGGGCGAAGGTGGAAGGGTTGCTCTTTGGCCCCCAAGGGGTCTGGACCAGGGTGGTCGAAGAGGCAGCCAGGGGAAAATAACGCATGCATGCCCACGGTCTTGTCAATCTCGCCCTGCGCTCGACCGCCGTCGGCTACGTGCTGGCGCTCATCCTGCTGCCCTTGCTGGTCATCAGCCAGCAGGCGCTGGCCGACGGGCCAGGGAGGTTCCTGGATGATATCCTCCAGCCGCAGGCGGCAGCCGCGGTCTGGTTGACGCTCGAAGCAGCCCTGGTCACGACGGTCATCAATGCGCTGATGGGAACCCTCTCAGCCGTCGTGCTGGTCCGCTATGACTTTCCCGGGCGCTGGTTTCTGAATGCCCTCGTGGATCTCCCGTTCGCGATCCCCACGCTTGTGGCGGGCCTGATGATCGCAGCTCTGTACGGTCCGACCAGTTCCCTGGGGGAGTGGCTTCAGAAGGGCGGAATCGAAATCCTCTACAACAAGCCCGGCATCATCCTGGCCATGCTCTTCGTCACCATGCCCTTTACCATTCGTGCGCTCCAGCCGGTTCTGATGGAACTGGAACGGGAGCAGGAGGAGGCGGCTTTCACGCTGGGCGCCGGACGCTGGACGACTTTCCGGCGGGTCACGATCCCCAGCGTGCTGCCGGGCCTTCTGACCGGCGTCTTTCTGACCTTCGTGCGTGCCTTGGGGGAATTCGGGTCGATCGTGATCGTGGCCGGCAACATTCCGATGAAAACCCAAGTGGCCCCGGTCTACGTCTACGGTGAGATCGAAAGCTACAACCCCCGGGGTGCCACCTCCGTGTCCGTCCTGATTCTGCTCCTTTCATTCCTCGCCCTGCTGCTGTTGGAGCGGCTGGTCAGACCGCCGGGCGAGCGGCTGCCGGCCGCGGTCAAGACATGGCTCCGATCCGTCCCATGCCCGGCCCCTTCGGCCGGCCGCAGGTAGGGCACCCATGCGCCGCTTCCTCATTGCCACGGTCTGGGGTTATTTCGGAGCCCTTCTGATCGGGCCCGTCGCCTATCTCTGCGGGGAATCACTGCGCGAAGGGCTGGGGACCTTCTGGGCCGAGATCACCAGACCGGAAGCCTTGCACGGGTTCCTGCTCACGGCCCAAATCACGGCGATCGTCCTGGCGGTCAATGTGGTGCTCGGTACGGTGACGGCGCTGGTTCTGGCCAGGCAGGCCTTCCGGGGCCGCCCCCTTTTGAGCGGCCTCATCGATCTCCCCTTCGCCGTCTCGCCGGTCATCGCCGGTTTCATGCTGGTGCTGCTGTTCGGGCCCGAGACGATCCTCGGGACGTTCTTCGGCACGCTGGGCGTCAAGGTCCTGTTCGCCTTGCCGGCCATGGTGCTGGTCACCCTGTTCGTCACTTTTCCCTTCGTCGTGCGCGAGCTCACGCCGCTGCTCCAGACGATCGGCACGGAGGGGGAGGAGGCGGCCAGGACTCTGGGCGCCAACGAATGGCAGGTGTTTGTGAAGGTCACCCTGCCGGCCATTCGTTGGGGGCTGGTCTATGGGGCCACGCTGACGACCGCCAGGGCCATCGGCGAGTTCGGCGCGGTGCTGGTCGTGTCGGGGAACATCCTGCTTTTGACCCAGACGGCCACCCTCCACATCTATCAAAGCTACGTGGACTTCAATTACGTGGGGGCCTATGCGGTGGCGGCCACCCTGATCGCGGTGTCTTTTGCGATCCTGACCCTGCTGGAAGTGGCGCGGGCCAGAACCGCCGCGGCCGTCGCATGAGGCGCGAGACCTGCGCGTGAGGAACCGGTGAAGATCGAGGTCCGGCATTTGTCCAAACGGTTCGGCTCCGTGTCCGCGGCTTCCGACGTGTCGTTCGGGGTCAAGGAAGGCGAACTCCTGGGGCTGCTGGGCCCCAGCGGGAGCGGGAAGACCACCGTGCTCCGAATGATCGCGGGACTGGAGACGCCGACCGCGGGCGACATTCTCATCGACGGACAACGGGTCAACGATCTGCCGGTTCAGAAACGCAACATCGGGTTCGTCTTTCAGCACTACGCCCTCTTCAAACACCTGACGGTGTTCGGCAACATCGCGTTCGGGCTGACGATCAGGAAGTGGACGAAGGCCGACAGCGCCCGGCGCGTCGCGGACCTCCTGCGCCTGATGAGCCTGGACGGCTTGGCCGAGCGCTACCCGCACCAACTGTCCGGCGGCCAGCGCCAGCGGGTGGCTATCGCGCGGGCGCTGGCTCCCCGCCCCAGCGTCTTGCTCCTGGACGAGCCGTTCGGGGCGGTGGATGCCAAGGTGCGGCAGGAGCTGCGCGAGTGGCTGATCCGCCTGCACGACGACCTGAACGTGACCAGCCTCTTTGTCACGCACGACCAGGAAGAAGCGATGGAGGTGTCGGACCGGATCATCGTATTCTCCAAAGGGCGGCTGGAGCAGGACGGCTCGCCGGCCGCGATCTATGAGGAGCCGGCCACGGAATTCGTCGCCCGCTTCATCGGCTCGATGAACATCATCGAGGCCGAGGTGCGGGGCGGGATCGCGCATGCGGGGGGGCTGGAGTTCCCCGTCCCGGACTTCCCCGATGGCCACAGGGTCCAGGTAGGGTTCCGCCCCTACTACGTGCGGGTGTCCGAAGACCCGGCGCAGTGGCCCCTGAAGGCCAAGCTCCGCCACATCTATTTTCTGGGCGTGGCCTACCGCCTGGAAATCGAGACCGAGGGCGGCCTGATCTTGCGCTCACGCATGAACAAGGAAGAGTTTCGAGAATGCCGATTCCAGGTGGGACAACCCGTGTCCTACGCCATCACGCAGTTCCGCATCCTGCCTCCTGAGCGCCGCGAGCCGATCGCGTCGCCGGACCGCTAGCGGCGAGCCGCTAACTGATTGACTCGCTCGGTCCGGTTTGTTAGGCTGCCTCCATTCGGCTGTGATCTCGCAAGACAGCCCGGTTCCTTCGACATTGTGAAAGGAGACGACATGGGCTCCGTAACCATGGCCTCGGCCCAGCTTGTAGACGGGCTTCGGAACAAAGCGACCCAGTTGCGGATCGAGAGCGTGCAGGCGACATCGGAGGCCGGCAGCGGACACCCCTCCAGTTGTTGCTCCGCGGCCGACGTCGTGGCGACGTTGTTCTTCTCCGTGATGCGGTACGATCCGACCAATCCGCGACACCCCGCGAACGATCGCTTTGTCCTCTCCAAAGGACATGCCGCTCCCCTGCTCTATGCCGCCTGGGCCGAAGCCGGGTACGTTCCCAGACAGGATCTGATCAAGTTGCGCACCCTGACTTCGGATCTCGAGGGCCATCCCACCCCGCGGCTGGCTTTTGTGGACGTGGCCACCGGGTCCCTCGGTCAGGGGCTCGCGGCTGGCGTGGGAATGGCGTTGAATGCCAAGCGGCTCGACCGGTCCGATGCCAGGACCTACGTGCTCATGGGCGACGGCGAATCCGTGGAAGGCTCGGTCTGGGAGGCGGTCGAACTGGCCCGCCACTACGCCCTCGACAACCTCTGCGCGATCGTGGACGTGAACCGCCTCGGGCAGAGCGACCCGACCATGCTGCAGCACGACATGGAGGCCTATCGCGCGCGCTGGACCGGTTTCGGCTGGCACGCGATCGTGGTGGACGGCCACGACATCGCCGCGCTGCTTGCGGCTTTCGACGAAGCGGTCCGTACGAAGGGGAAACCGACCGTCCTGCTGGCCCGCACGCTGAAGGGCAAAGGCGTCTCCTTCATCGAGGACAAGCCGGATTGGCACGGCAAACCTCTCAAGAAAGGCGAGGAGACCCAGAAGGCCCTGGACGAGCTCACGAGCCAACTGAAACCGGGTGTCAGCGAGCCGGCGATCAAGCGCCCGACGACCTCCGTGAGCCAGAGCAAGCCGGCCAAGGCCATGGGCGCGCCCGCCTACAAACCGACGGATTCGGTCGCCACGCGCGAAGCCTTCGGGGCCGCGCTGGCCTCGCTGGGCGACGCGAACCCCTTGGTGGTGGGGCTGGACGCGGATGTCAAGAATTCCACCTTTACCGACAAGTTCGGCAAGCAATTTCCCGATCGGTTCTTCGAGAACTTCATCGCCGAGCAGAACATGGTCGGGGCGGCCGTCGGTCTGGCCGCCTGCGGCAAGATCCCCTTTCTGGCGACCTTTGCCTGCTTCCTGACGCGCGCCTATGACTTCATCCGCATGGCCGCCATCAGCCAGTCCAACATCAAGCTGGTCGGCACCCATGCCGGGGTCAGCATCGGCGAAGACGGTCCTTCCCAGATGGGCCTGGAAGATCTGGCCATGATGGCGGCGCAACCGGGCCTGGTGGTCCTCTATCCGTCCGATGCGGTCTGTACGCACCGGCTGATCGAGGCGGCCGCGGCCCATCGCGGCCCTGTCTATGTGCGGACCGGCCGACCCAAGTCGCCGATCCTCTATGGGAACGAGGAAACCTTCAAGCTGGGCGGCTCCAAGGTGGTCCGGCAGGGTCAGGGGGACAAGCTCACGATCGTGGCGGCCGGCGTGACCCTCTTCGAGGCGTTGAAGGCGCATGACCAGCTCAAGGCGGCCGGCATCCCGGTGCGGGTCATCGATCTCTACAGCATCGTGCCGATCGACCGGACGACCCTGCTGGACTGCGCCCGTGTGACCGGCAACCGCATCCTGACGGTGGAAGACCACTACGAGCATGGAGGGCTGGGGGATGCGGTGCTGAGCGCGGTCGGCAGCGAGGGGGTGCGCGTTCACAAGCTGGCGGTCCGGGAGATCCCCCACAGCGGCAAGCCGGACGAACTGGTCGATCGCTTCGGGATCAGCGCCCGCGCGATCGTGGAAGCCGCCAGAAAAATCCTGTAATCTTTTCTCGCCATGGGCAAAGCGGATCCGCTCCGGAAGATTCCACTCTTCAACCGCCTGACGGAACGGGAGCGCGGCCAGATCGCGGAAGAGGTGGTCGAAGCCCGCTACGGCAAAGGGCAGTTCATCTTTCGCGAAGGGGACCCGGCCGACAGCTTCCATATTTTGAAGGAAGGCTCGGTCAAGTGCGTCAAGTCCTCCCCGGGCGGCAAAGAAGTCACGCTCAAGGTTTTGATGCCGGGGGACCTCTTCTGCTGCGACGCGGCGGTGTTTGACGGGGCGACGCATCCCGGCTGCGCCCAACCGATCGGGGATGTCAGCGTCCTCCGCCTCAGCAAGAAGACCTATTTCGACCTGCTGCGTCGAAGCCCCGATGCGGCGCTCGATGTCATCAAGTACCTGGGCCATCGCCTCAACGAGGCGCAAGAAAACGCCAAGCTGCTGGCGCTGGACCGGGCCGAGCAACGCCTGGCCAGCCTGTTGATCAAGCTGGCTGCGCGCGCGGGGGTGCGGGAGCCAGACGGGGTCCGCCTGACCGTCCGGTTGACGCGCCAGGATCTGGCCGATATGGCCGGCGTCGCGGTGGAAACCGCCACCCGCATCATGAGCCAGTTCAAGAAAGCCAAGCTGGTCTCCGGCACGGCCAAGCGCCTGGTGATCCAGGACCAAGAGCGGCTCCGGCGCCTTGCCGAAGCCCCCTGCCCTCCATCCTCCGGCAAATAGCCGCTTGTCAGATTATTTTCAAAACATGACGCGCGTCATGTTTTTAATCGCGGTCTTCTCCTATCCTGACCATACGCAGGAACTGTCACGTTGATTCATCAGAGACGGTAAGGAGGGTACCCATGTTGTCTGGTTTCATGCGACCTGGAAAGAAATGGTTGTTGGCTGCTGCCCTGACCGGCACGGCGGTCTTGGGAGACATCGCCGCGAGCGCTCCGCCCGTCTGGGCCAAGACGCACGAGGTCGAGATGACGGCGATGGAGCAGGATGTGGTCATCGAAGGGACCGGAGCCACCTACAAGGCCTGGACTTTCAACGGTCAGTTCCCCGGCCCGGTCGTGCGGGTCACGGAGGGAGACACGATCAAGTTCACGCTCCACAACCCCAAGACGAATACCTACCCCCACGCGATGGACTTCCACGCGGCCGAGATCGACTTTCTCAAGAACTACCGGGCGATCAATCCGGGGGAAACGATCAGCTACACCTTTACCGCCAAGAAGCCCGGCATCTTCTTCTACCATTGCGGGGCCCCGCCCATGATCCAACACGTGGCGCGCGGCATGTTCGGCGCCATCGTCGTGGATCCCAAGAGCGCCAAGGCCTGGCCCAAGGCGGACCGGGAATACGTGCTGGTTCAGTCGGAGCTGTTCAAAAACCCGGATGACGTGCCGGCCATGTTCGACCGGAAATTCGACCACATCATCTTCAACGGGGGGGTCTTCAAGTACCATCCCTTCGTGACCGGCGGAAAGCCGCTGGAAGCCAAGCCGGGCGAGCGGGTGCGCATCTATTTCGTGAACGCGGGACCGAACGAGTTCTCCTCGTTCCACCCGATCGGCGAGATCTGGGACAATGTGTATGAGAGCGGGAATCCGGGCAACAAGTTGACCGGCGTCCAGACCTACGTGGTGGGGCCGGGCAGCGCCGCCACCTTCGACCTGATCGCGGAATCTCCCGGGGCCTACCCGCTGGTGACCCATTCGCTGACCGGCGCGCTGCGGGGGGCGATCGCAGTGCTTGTGACGTCGCCTGACGCCAAACCGGCTGCGTTGATGCCCCAGACTCCCTGGAAGCCCGAAGTGCCTCAGACCGAGATCACGCCTCCGGCATCGCAGTAGGACGGACTGTCGGAAAGCCCGCCGGCGGGGCCAATCGTCCTGATTGACCCCGCCGATTTGTTTGTCTTCGGCTGAGAAGATACCGGCTAGGAAGGATTCGGTGCGACGAAGACCAGCACCTTCAACCGGGTGTTGGTGTGGTTCAGGACGCCATGCTCTTCGCCGGCTGGCGCCATGGTTCCTTGTCCAGGTCCCAGCACTTTTTCCTCGGCCCCGACTTTGAACTTCCCCTGCCCTTCCAGCACCAGGTAGACCTTATCCTGGTCGCCATGCACGTGACCTTTCTGCTCCTGTCCCGGCTCGAAGCAGTACACGTCGCAAAAAAAGCGCGGCGTCTGAAAGATGTTGTTCTTTTTCATTTTCTCGTGGCTAAACTGATGATAATCAATGAGATTGATGACTTTCATGCAGCGGGCTCCTCTGGGATGGATTCGGTTCAGTCCGTCGGCTGTCGATGGTTTTAAGGATCGCGTCCACGGGCACCAGGTGACGTGAGAGCCCCAGGTCCTTGGGGGGAACCCCCATGGCCAGGCCGAGCAACTGGGGCAGGTGCAGGATGGGCAGGTGCAGGTCGGTGTTGACCGCCCGGCCGGCCCGTTCTTGATAGATGTCCAGGCTCATGTGGCAGAGCGGACAGGGCGTGACCATGAAATCGGCTCCCTCGTCCTTGGCTTCCTTCAGGTTGGTCCCGGCCATGGCCACCGCGATCGCTTCCTTTTCCAAAATGATCGGAAACCCGCAGCACTTGGTTCGGCCCGCGTAGGGCACGGGTTCGCCCTTCACGGCTCGAATGACTTTTTCCAGCGACGTCGGGTTTTCGGGATCGTCAAACCCGAGATCCCAGGAAGGCCGGAGGATGTAACAGCCGTAGAAGGGAGCGATCCGGAAATCCTCCAGAGGAATCCGCACCTGATCGGCCAGCTTCGCCAGGCCCACTTCCCGGACGACGATCCAGAGAAGATGTTTGACCTGGACCGTCCCGCGATAGGCAAGGCCGTCCGGCTGCAACAGGCGGTTGATTCGCTCGAGCAATCCCGGTTCCTGTTTGAGCCGTTTGTTGGCCGCGCCCATCACCCCCTGGCAGGTGCCGCAGATGGTCATCACGTCCAGCCCCAGTTGCTCGGCTTGGGCGAAGGTTCTGGCGTTGAGAGCCAAGGCCACGTCGGGATCCGCTTCCCCCACCACCCCGGCTCCGCAGCAGGAAGCGGCGGCCAGTTCCACGACCCCGATGCCCAGCCGCCCGATGATGGCCATCGTGGACTGGTGCAGCTCCGGAGTCGCACCCTTGGCGGCGCAGCCTGGGTAGAGGGCGTATTTCAACGGCATGGTGTCCTCACGGCGGAGCGGCTCCTATATTAGCGAAACAAGCCTTGCGCCGCTACTGTCTGATGCGCGGATTCCCTCCGGGAGCGCGTGACAGGGAGCGTCACCTCTGTGCCTTTACGGGCAGTCCTGATGAATCCAGGCAGTCAGGCGTTTGGTTTCGTCAAAGGTCAGAATGTATTCCGTACATTGTTCGTCGCCGTCAGGGTGCCCCCTGTAGGGATCATTCAAGATCGAGCGGGGGAAAAGACGATAAGTCCATTCCGAGCCCCCGCCGTCCAAGGGGTTGATCAGGGCGGGCGCGCCGAGCCGTCTGGCGACATCTTCCTGCGAAGCCTTCTGGACATTTTCCGCAAGGTACTCGGCTTGCCACGGCGTGCAAGCGAGAACACCGAACACAGGAGGGCCAAAAAGACAGCCAGCAGGCCTCCGTGCCGTGCGGGGGAGCTGCCGGGGCGCATGGTCACGGCAGGGCGGAAACGGGAAGGGTGGCGTACCCGGCCGGGACATAGGAGGTCGGGTACTGAGCGCCGTTCGTCAGGAGCGGGAGCGCATCCGACAGGTAGTCGCCCAGTTCCTTGAGCGTCACGGTCTGGTCCCCATTCAGGTCCGCCGCTCCGCCGAGACCGGTGAGCAACGCGGTGGTGAAGGCGCCGTGTCCGGCCCGATCGTCGTCCCGCGAGATCTCGCGCAAGTGGCAGGCGGTGAAGACCGTGGCGTTGAACTCCTGCAGATCCTTGACCAGCCGGTCGTTGTCCACGGCTCGCGCCTTGTTGCCTTTCAGGCTGTCCAAGTGGCAGGTGTCGGTGAAGAGCAGTTTCCTGGCCGGCAGATCAAGCACGCCGACCAGCTCGCGCCAGGAGAGCGTCCGCGCCGGCTGCGTCGTCCCGTCTGCCTGGACGACCGTGTCGCTGGGAAGGAACGAGAATTCCCCCTGCTTGTTGCTGATGCCGTGTCCGGCCAGAAAAATCAGCAGGACGTCTTCTTCATCCGCCTGGGCCAGGTACGGCAGATTGTTCAGAATATTGTCATGGGTCGGCTTCAGCGGAGTCAGGTTGGTCATGAGAAGGGCCTGGACCTCCCGGAAGAGCTTGCCTTTCTGCCTGGCCAGAACTTGCACCAAGGTCTCGGCATCGGCTTCGGCGTAGGAGAGGGAAGGGAGCTCATGATCCTGATAGGCGTTGATCCCGATGGCCAGCACCCACAGCCGCGGCAGAGGGCGCTGGCTTGGCGAGGCCTCCTGGCTGGCAGGGGCCCTGAACCGGGCCGCCGCACGTGTTTCGGCAAGCCCGTTAGAGGCCACGATTTCCACCAGGTTATCGCCCGGCTCGAGCCCGAGCGGAATGGTGAGATCCAGCGTCCGACGTCCTTCCGGGATCGGATACCCGAAGGGCGCAGGCCCGGCTCCGTTCGCGTGGGACGAACCGGCTGGCAGTCCGGTCAGCCGCCTCCCGTTGACGTAGACCCGCAGCCAGCGGATGGGCTGGTGCCAGTCCTCGACGTGCACGGCCAGGGTCTGGGTGCTCGTGGATGCCGCGGCGTCCTTCTCCGAAGAGGTGATGATCAGGGCCGGCGGTTCGATCGTCTCAAGGTGGACTCCGTTGAACCGGCCGTGCTTCCCGCCCAGCACCTCGGCCACCGCCTTTGCGCTGCTGCCCAGGCGCAACGCCGCTTCGACCACCGGGGGGTTGTAGAAGGTGGCGCGGAACTGGTCGATGCCGTAGACGCGGGAGCCGATCCGCAAATTCAGATGCGCGTCCCCGTTGACCGACGAAGTGTAGTAGCCTTCCGGGGTCATGACGATCCATTCCCCGTCGCGAAAGCCCACCAGCGTCGCGATCAGGTTGCCCGTTGTGATCTCCCACAGCTTCAACGTGCCGTCCAGGCTTCCCGAGAGGGCCGATTGCCCGTCGGAGGAAAAGGCGACGGCGGCCACCACGGCCGCATGACCGCTGAACGTCCGCAGTGTCTGTCCGGTGTTCACGTCCCAGAGCTTGAGGGTCTGGTCCTCGCTTCCCGACAAAGCCCAGCGGCCGTCCGGCGAGAGCGCCACGTCCCAGATCCCCCCGTCATGGCCTTCGAGGGTCCGCACCTCCCGACCGGTGGCGAGGTCCCAGAGTTTGATCGTTCGATCCACGCTGCCGGAGACGGCCCACTTCCCGTCCGGTGAGAACTGGACGTCCCGCACCGCTTGCGTATGGCCGCTGAAGGTCCGCACCGATCGACCGGTGGCGAGGTCCCAGAGTTTGATCGTCTGGTCCTCGCTTCCGGACAGGGCCCAGCGGCCGTCCGGGGAGATGGCCACGTCCCACACCGCCTGGGCGTGGCCATAGAAAGTCCGCAGTTCCTGCCCTGTGGCGATGTCCCAGAGCTTGAGGGTCTGATCGCCGCTTCCGGACAAGGCCCACTTGCCGTCCGGGGAAAAGGTGACGGACGTCACCGTT
>CAZKHY010000012.1:31153-39606 GCA_964552455.1 uncultured Nitrospira sp. | reverse complement strand
GGGATGGTCAACACGGCGAGCCGGTAGTACAGGTCTTTGCGGAACGAGCCGTTGCGGACCTTCTCCTCCAGGTCCTGATTGGTAGCCGCGATGAACCGCATGTCCACGCGCTTGACGCGGGTCCCTCCGACCGGACGCACTTCATTCTCCTCCAGCACCCGCAACAGCTTGGTCTGCAGCGGCAGCGGCAATTCCCCGATTTCGTCCAGGAACACGCTGCCCCCGTTGGCCAGCTCGATCAGGCCCGGCTTGTCGGACACCGCGCCGGTGAAAGCCCCGCGTACGTGGCCGAACAACTCGCTCTCCACCATCCCTTCCGGGACCGTCGTGCAATCCACCACCTGGAACGGCTTGTCCCGCTCCCGGCTCTGCTCGTGGATCGCGCGGGCGATCAGCCCCTTTCCGGTCCCGGTCTCGCCGGTGATGAGCACGGTGGAACGCACCTGGGCCGCTTCGCGGATGTGCTGCATGACCAGTTGAAAGGCCGGACTGATCCCGACCAGATTGCCCGCCTGGAGGTCTTGGCGCGCAATGCGCTCGAAGGCGGCGTTGCGCCGCAGGATCTCGGACAGCCGGATCGCCCGGTGCAGTCTCATGCCCAGATCGCCCGGGTTGACGGGTTTGAGGATAAAGTCATAGGCGCCGCGCCGCATCGCGTCCACGGCTTCGGGCACGCCCTTCATCCGGGTGACCACCAGGACCGGCAGGTTCCGGTCGATTTCCTGTATTTTACTGACGAGATCCAGACCGCTCAGGCCCGGCAGCATCATGTCCGTGACCACAAGGTCCACCGGCTGCTCGGCCAGCGTCTGCATGGCCCCTTCCGCCGAGGCCCGCACCTCGATCTTGATGTCGCCTTCTACGGCCTTGAGATCGGTCTGTTCGATCGCGTTGAGCATCAGTTCGGTATCGCCGGCTTGATCCTCGACCAGCAGAATCGTGAATGCCTGTTTGGCCTTGAAGGGAGCGAGAACAGAATCCATCGTCGAGCCCGCCATCGTATTCCTCCGCTAAGGTCGCTCGTTTTCGGACCTGAGGACCGTGCCACTCGTCGGAGCATCGGACAAATCCGCCATGACCGGCAGCGTGAACGTCACCGTGCAGCCCGCCGCCTCCTGCGGCTCGATCCAGACCCGCCCCCCGTACATTTCCACAATGCGCTTGACAATGGTCAAGCCGATCCCGCTCCCCTTGCTCAAATCCGGTCGCAACCGGACGAACGGCTCGAAGACGCGCGAGTGGAGCGCCGAGGGAATGCCGGGGCCGTTGTCGCTCACGGAAAAGCAGGCGCTCGCGTCTTTCCGTTGAACGGTGATCCGGATTTCAGGATCCGGCCGGCCGCCGGCGAATTTGACGGCGTTTGAAATCAGGTTGTCAAACACCTGTCGCAGGTAGTCGCGGTGGCAGGCGACCATCGGAAAACCTCTCGCCACGTGGACCTTGATGCGCTGGCGTTCCAGATCGCCCGCCCGCTCTTTCAGGACCTCATCGATGACGGCTGCGGGGTCGAGTGCCTCCAGCGCCGTGGGGTGCACGCCGACCCGCGCCACTTCCAGAATGTTGTCGATGCGCGTGCCCAGTTCTTTCCCTTCCTCGTCCATGATCTGCAGCCATCGCTTCGCGCGGTCATCCAGTTGGCCGCTGTAGTTGGTCAGCAGGGCATCCGCCAGCCCTCCCAACCGTTCCCCGGGGCCCTTCAGGTCGTGGGCCATGGTCTCGGCCAGGTGTTCCAGTTGCTTGAGTCGTGATTCGAGCCGCTGCTCTTTCTGATAGACCGCATCGTACAACCGGGCGTTGGCGATGGCGACGGCGGCCTCATCCGCAAACCCTTTTGCCAGGGAGATATTCCAGGCCTCACGGGAAACCTCTCGATTGAGCAGGAGCGTCAGCACCCCGAACGGCTTGCCCTGGGACAGCAACGGGATCGCGAGCATGCTGCGCCCCATCAGGTTCCGGCGCTGCACCTCCGCCCGCTGGTCGCCGTGCAAGCCTTCGCCGATGGCCGGCTGTCCCGTCTCAAAGGCCTGGACCGAGATCGGAAATTCCTCCCAGAGCATGACCGCATTGTGAAGGCGCTCGTTCCACTGTCCGGAGGCCGCCTCGACCACCCAGCAGCCCATCTCGTCGTTTCTGAGCATCACCAGGCAGACATCGACCTGGAGCAGATCCACGGCTCGATCGGTAATCCGCCGCAGCACTCCGTGGAGGCCGTCGGCCCCGATCGTGTTGATTTCATGGCTGATGGCATTGAGCGTTTCTCGCTCACGGAGATGTGACCGTATCCGCTCGGCCATGTCCTCGAATCCCTGAGCGAGTTGCTCGATTTCATCGCTCCCCGGGGTCATCCCGGCGCGAGGGCTCGCCCCGCGCGGCTTGAAGGTCGAGCTCAATTTCTCGATGGATCCCTGCAGGACCATAATGGGGCTGGTGATGGACCGTGACAGGAGCCTGGTGTGCAACAGCGCCAACGCAAAAGTTCCCAGCACGGCCAGCACCAACCCCCAGAACGTCCGGCGTACCAGCCTGCCTTCATCCTGCTCGAACCCTTGCAACCGCAGCTCGAGGGTATCTTCGATGTTCCGGAAATCGTCCAGGACACGATCGGACAGCGCGAGCCCTTGGCCGGACCGTACGTAGCGCAGGACGTCCTCGACGTGATTCGAGCGGACCTGCGCGATGAGGACATGCTTGGAGTCCAGGAGCGACGTCAGCCGATCGCTGGCGCTGTGGAGCTCTTCCGTGAGTCTCGACGCATCGGGCCCGCCGTCCACCAAGCCTATGATGCGGTCCACCGTCGGTTTGAGCTTCGGTTCGGCCTCGTACAGCGGCTTGAGGAACTTCTCCTGGCCCGTCAACAGGTAGCCGCGAAAGGCGTCCTCGATGTCAACGGCCAGCCGGCGGAGGACCTGCATCTGTTCGCGCGCCAGGATTATCTGATGATGCTGGCGTTGGAGGGTCTGGAGCTGACTGATGAGGTAGACGTGCACGATCAGCGCGGACACCAGCGGGACGAAGACCACCAGGAGCATGGTCCACACCTTCTGCTGGACCCGGAGTTTTGCCCACCAGCCTCGGTCTGCTCCAGTCATCGTGCGCGCCTGTTCGCGAGATCGTGACAAGGCCGCGGGTAAGGAAGCCGATACCCCCCGATGGGCTTCCCGGCGGCCCTCGCTCGTTGTCACACTCCCGCGGTCGTGAGTGAGAACCTGATGACAGTATGCAAATTTCTTCTCAGACCGTCAATGGCGGGCACCCTCCCGTCCTTGCTCCGCCCAGGGGTCACTTCAGGAAATCCAGTTCACAGCGCTGGTCTGTGCCTGCGCCGTGGACGCGTAATTCCGGGGAGGGCTTGCGCGCGAATTGCTCCTCGGAAAAGCAAATGTAGGCTCCTTCGTAGACCCACTGGGCGCCCAATGCCTCTTTCCTTACGGGGGGTCCCATGATTGCCAGCACGTCGCCGGCTGTCATCCCCCGCCGAATGGACTTTCTGATCTTGACCATCGTGCTCGTTTGCCGTTCCTTTTCGACCTCAAGTCTTCTCAGGTTCACGGCGGCGATCATTTGTTGTTCGAGGTTGTGCATCGCGTCCAAAGCCGCGTTTCGTTCTTTCTGAAACTCCGTTGCGGATCCGGCGGGGGCCAGCGCTACGCGCGCATTCAACTGCCGAACTTGCTCTTCCAGCCGTTGGAGCTGTTGCTGGTGCTCCTCGACCCGCTGCCGCAACGACGGGTCTTCCACGAGCACCTGGAGCTGCTTGCGCAGCCCGGCGAGATCGACGTCGGCTTGCACCGTGAGGATAAGCATGTTCTGCCCGTTGCTGAACCCCAGCCCTTCGTTCACGATTTCGATGCCGAGGACGGCTGCCAGGTACGATCGGATTTGATCCGTTGTCAGCCGACCGTTCGTGAGGTCCGCGTGGCTCCGGAGGTAATTCTCCACCTTCCCGCGCAGCTTGCGTTTCGCTTCCAGAAAACACAGCTCTCGAGCGTCGTTGCGGCTGTCGTTCGCGCCAGCCGCGTAGGCGTGGGAGGCGGTGAAGGTCTGGACGTGGGTGTCGGCGAGGGCCTGTCGCTCGGCATCCTCGGTTGCGGGACGTACAGAGGCCTCGCGGTTCCCCGTCTGGTGCCCGTCTCCAGCCGTGGCCGTCCGGATCTCGGCCTCTGCGGGGAAGATGGGCAGGCTGCTGACGAGGGTCAGGCAGGACACGAGGCCGAGGGTCCGGCTCCAGCTCCCCGTTACCATTGCATGGGCTCTTCCCCGGCCTGGGTACCTGGTGAGTCCTTCCGATCGTCCGGAAACGACGCGAGACCGGCGCAGTAAAAAATCAGAATCCACAACCCGGCGAAACCCGGTGTATTGGTGAGAGCGCGGCTTCGAGCAGAAATCATGCAGCTTGGTGCGCCCGGCAGGAATTGAACCTGCGACCTGCGGGTTCGAAGCCCGACGCTCTATCCAACTGAGCTACGGGCGCACGACGCTATTATACAACCGCTGTCGCCGAGCACTGTCAAGGCGACCGGTGAGTCCTTGGCACCGACAAGGGGCGGCATGAAACAAAAAGGGGACCGTCGCGTGCGCAAACGGTCCCCCTTTTTGATCTATCCGAAATGACAGGTCTCCGGCTTGCAGCCGGCTCTCAGCCCCAGCGGTGAGGCGTCTGCCGGCTACCAACGATCCCGCTGATCGCCGCAGCCCCCTCCCCCGCCGCCGAAGGATCGTTTCTCCTGCGGCCGGGCCTCATTCACGACCAGGGTCCGTCCCCCTAGGTTCGTGCCGTTCAGGGCCGCGATGGCCTTCTGGGCCTCCTCGCCGGTGGCCATTTCTACGAAACCGAACCCCCGCGATTGCCCCGTGTATCGGTCGGTGATGACTTTCGCGGACTGCACGGTGCCGTGCTGCGCGAAGAGCTCGGTGAGCTGTTGTTCGGTAGTAGAGTAAGGAAGACTGCCCACATACAATTTGGTCCCCACGGCTACCTCCACTGCTGTTGACATTGTCTTGAGGAGAGGGAATGGGAAGGAGAGATGCCAGGGCGCGTCACCAACTGCACCATCAGGTCACTCACGCTTTCCGGTCGGCTTCCTCTCGCAAGGCAACATCGGTTCAGGGCCCCTTCGCTCGGCTCTCCATCACTCGGCCCCGCAGCGATGAATTGCCTCGCCAGCATAGCATGGAGTGAAAAAGAGATCAACTGCCGACCGGCTTAGAGCTTGGCCAGAATCGCCTCCGCCACCTGGGCCTGAGTCCGGCCTTCCGTCCCGATGACATGGTCCGCCGCGGCCTGGTACTTGGGCCGGCGCTCCCGCAGGACCTCTTCGACTTCCTCCGTGAAGGACTTGGTGCCGGTCAAGGAGGGTCGCTGGCTGTCCCCGCCGATCCGCTTGGTAATGGTTGGGACCTCCGCCGTCAGCCAGAACAGCAGGCCGTTCCTCTTCAGGGCGTCCACGTTCTCCTGTCGCAGGATCGCCCCGCCGCCCGTGTCGATGATCAGGCCGTCTTGCTCGGCCAGGTCCCGGCAGACCTGGGACTCCAGGTCACGGAAATGGTCCCAGCCTGACTGCTTGACGATTTCGGGAATGGAGAGGCGGGCCCGGCTGACGATCTCGGCGTCGGTGGAGACCAGTTTGCGCCCCAGCCGCTCGGCCAGAATCTTCCCCGCGCTGCTTTTGCCGGTTCCCCGGTAGCCGATCAGGACGATGTTCATGCAAACCGGGACTCCAGCACGGCCCGCATGACGTCGGCCGGAGCCGCCCGGCCGGTCCACAGCTCGAACTGGCCGACGGCCTGGTTGAGGAACATCTCCAGGCCGCGGATCGTCAGGCAGCCCGCTTGCTTGGCCTCGCGCAAGAGCCTGGTTTCCAGCGGGTTGTAGACGATGTCCATGACCGTCAGGTGAGGGGACAGCAGGGAGACTGGCACACAGGAGTCCTCCACCTTGGGATGCATCCCGATCGGCGTACAGTGCAACAGGATATGGCTGTCCCTGATCGCGCGGCGGAGCCGGTCCTCGTTCAGCAGTCCCTCTTCCACAAGCAGGGACGTCTTGGCCCTCAAGTCTGCAGCCAGCCCCTGCCGTTCCTTCTCGTCGATGCCTAAAATTGTGAGCCCGGCAATGGCTCCGTCCATGGCGAGGGCAAAGGCGATTGCGCGTGCCGCCCCGCCGGACCCCAGCAGCAGGACCCGCCGGCCTTTGAGCGAGACCCCGGCGTTTTGCAAGGCCCGCAACGCTCCCGAGGCATCGGTGTTGTAGCCGATCAGCTTCTCACCCTCCACGAGGATGGTGTTGACGGACCCGATGTGCCTGGCCGTGGTCTCCACTTCGTCCAGAAACGGGATTACGGCCACTTTGTGGGGGATCGTCACGCTGAAGCCGCGCAGGTTGCCGAGCGACCTGATGCCCTGGATGGCCCCGGCGAGGTTCTCCACCCGAAATGCCAGGTAGACGAAGTTCAGCCCCAGCTTTTGAAAGGCCGCATTGTGGATGGCGGGTGACAGGGAATGGTCGACGGGATTCCCGAGCAGGCCGCACAGTTTGGTCTGGGCGTTGATGTCCATGATCATGAAGCAGCCATCGGTTGTCAGTTTTCAGTAAACTGAGAACGGAACACTGAAAACTGTTCGCTTTATTTTCCTTTCGTCACTTTCAGGGCAAGGTACTGGCTGCCGGTCACCTGGTAGGTGACGGTCACGCGGTCCCCCTTCTTGATGTCTTTCAGGCTCTTGAGACCCGCTCCCTCGAACTGGGTCTTGTCGTTGACCACAAAGGTGAATCTGGTGCCCCCGTCGGCTTTCTTCACGGCCAGCTTGCCGGCTGCCGGGTCCGCCATGAGGACCGTGCCGGGAAAGTCCGTGCCCTGGGCCCAAGCTGATCCCGCGCCGACGAAAGCCAGGCACAGGAGCGGGATGATGACGGTCAAGAAGCGCAGCGGGTGCGGCTGTGCCATCGTCAGACCCTCCTCACTTGACTCATTGCGCCGTCATGCCGCCGTCGATCGGGAAGATGCTGCCCGTGACCCAGGCGGACTCGTCGGAAGCCAGGTAGAGGACGAGCTTGGCGACTTCCTCCGGCATCCCGGCGCGGCCCATGGGGTAGGCCGCCAGCACCTGGGCGAGCTGAACGGGATTGTTCATCAGGCCGGCGGCCATCGGCGTATCCACCAGACCGGGGCAGACCGAATTGCAGCGAATGCCCTGCTTGGCATAGTCAATCGCGAGGCAACGGGTGAGCGAATCGAGGCCTCCCTTGGTCGCGGCGTAGGCCGGAAGCAGGGGAATCCCCACGAGGCTGGCAATCGACGAGATATTGACGATCGAGCCGCCGCCGGCTTTCAGCATGGCGGGGATCGCCGCCCGAGTCATGCGGAAGGCGCCGGTCAAGTTCACGGCCAGGACCTCGTCCCAGGTCGCGTCGTCCGTCTCGTGCAGGGGCTTTCCGAAGGCCCCGACCCCGGCGTTGTTGACCAGGATGTTGAGCGTACCGAAGGTCCGCACGGCCTGGTCCACGGCCGATCGCACATGGGCATCGTCGGTGACCGAGCCCGCCACCGCGATCGCACGGCCCTTTCCGCTCGTGATGTCGCCTGCGACTTTCTCAAGCACCTCCTTGCGGCGTCCGGTGATCACGACCGCCGCCCCTTCCTGTGCGAACAGCCTCGCGACCGCTTCCCCGATTCCCGCGTTGCCGCCGGTGATCAGCGCAACTTTCCCTTCCAGCCGTTTCATGATTTATCCTCGTCCTGCACGGGTTCCTCGTTTTCGGCTTCCGGCTCCTCCGGGGCCGCCCCGGAGGTCCCGCTTCCCCAGAGGCCCGGCTCGACCTTCCGGGCCACCGTGATGAAGCCCGAGTGGGCCACCATCCGGTGGTCTGGCCGCACGCTCCGCCCCTGGATGTTCCAGGTCCGCAACAGAGTCTCGAAGGTCTCGATGAGCCCGAACTGCGCCGCCCGTTCCAGGGCCTCCACCGTCTGCATCACCTGGGGGACGGTCGGGACGTAGCTCAGATAGAGGCCGCCGGACCGCAAGGACCGTAAGGCGTGCGGGACCACCCGCCAGTGCTCGGGCAAGTCCAGCACGATGCGGTCGAAGATTCCTTCGCCCTCGTCAATCCCCTCGTAGACGTCCTGCTTTCGCACCGTCAACGTAGGGACCGACCCCAAATAGCGCTCGATGTTCTTCATGGCGGTTCTGGCGAAGTCTTCCCTCGCTTCGTAGCTGACCACCGACCCGCCGAGGCCCACGGCCCGGAGCAGTGCCATCGTCAGGGCTCCCGAGCCCGTGCCGGCCTCGAACACGCGGGCGCCGGGATAGACATCCGCCCAGATCGTGATCATGGCCAGATCCTTGGGATAGATCACCTGGGCGCCGCGGGGCATCTTCAGCACGTATTCGCCCAGTGTGGGCAGGAGCGCCAGCATCCGCTTGCCGCGCGAGAGGGTGACGAGGGACCCGTCCGC